>NZ_CDRQYH010000048.1:0-29189 GCF_977039595.1 Enterobacter sp. | reverse complement strand
CTTTATTGTAGGTGGGCCAGTTGGTGATTTTGAACTTTTGCTTTGCCACGGAACGGTCTGCGTTGTCGGGAAGATACGTGATCTGATCCTTCAACTCAGCAAAAGTTCGATTTATTCAACAAAGCCACCGCACGCGCGTCGCCATCCGGTCGTCATTGCTTTCGCCTATCGTTCTTTGCAGCGCTTTTAGGGGTTCAGACGTTGTGTGACCGAACAAATCAGGAGTGGGTATGAACAAGAAAAGACGCTCGGTGCCGGGTATCAGACACTATGACGGCCCTGCCGGCGGCTGGGGCGCATTGAAAGCGACGGCCATTGCAGTACGTACCCAAATGGATACCCTTGATGCCCCCGCGACGCTGCTGCGCACCAACCATCCTGACGGCTTTGACTGCCCGGGCTGCGCGTGGCCGGATAAAGAACACAAATCGACCTTCCAGTTCTGCGAGAACGGCGCCAAAGCGGTGACCTGGGAAGCCACCAGCAAACGCGTTACCCCCGCGTTTCTGGCCGAAAACAGCGTCTCCTCGCTGCTGGCAAAATCGGACTTTGAGCTGGAAGGTTACGGTCGACTCACGCATCCCCTGCGCTATGACCGAGCAAGCGATACCTTCCGGCCCGTCGCCTGGGACGAGGCGTTTGAACGCATCGGCGAAGTGCTGCGCGGGCTTGAACCGGACCAGGTTGAATTCTATACCTCCGGGCGGGCCTCTAATGAAGCGGCGTATCTGTTCCAGCTGTTCGCTCGCGAATACGGCACCAACAACTTCCCCGACTGCTCTAATATGTGTCACGAGGCCACCAGCGTCGGCTTGCCGCGTTCGATTGGCATCGGGAAAGGCACCGTCTCGCTGGATGATTTCGACAAGACCGAGCTGGTTATCTCCATCGGTCACAACCCCGGCACGAACCATCCGCGAATGATGGGCACCCTCCATGAGCTGGCCCGCCGCAACGTGCCGATTATCGTCTTTAACCCGCTGCGCGAGCGCGCCCTCGAACGTTTTGCCGATCCGCAAAGCGTGATTGAAATGGCAACTTACGGCTCTACGGATATTGCCTCAACCTACTTCCAGGTGAAGGCCGGGGGCGATGCCGCCGCGCTGAAAGGCATAGCTAAACACCTGCTTGAAATGGAGGCCGAACGCGGCGACGTGCTCGATCGCGCGTTTATCGCCGAACATACCCAGGGCATTGAAGATTTCACCGTCGATATCGCACAGACCCACTGGGACGAAATCGAGCAGGAGTCAGGTCTCAGTCAGGCGGCCCTCAAAACGGTAGCCGAGGCCTATGCGAAATCGAATGCCACCATTATCACCTACGGGATGGGCATTACCCAGCACAATAAAGGCACGGCGAACGTCCGCCTGATTGCGGACCTGCTGCTGCTGCGCGGGAATATTGGCAAGCCCGGTGCGGGAATATGCCCCCTGCGCGGTCATTCAAACGTTCAGGGGAACCGAACCGTCGGGATTAGCGAGAAACCCACGCCGGCCTTCCTGAACCGTCTGAAGGACGTTTTCGGCTTTGAGCCGCCGTCTCACCATGGACACGATGCGGTGCAGGCCACGCAGGCCATGATCGACGGCCGCGCGAAGGCGCTCATCTGCCTCGGGGGTAATTTTGCGGTGGCGATGCCCGATCACGAACGTGGTTTTCCGGCGATGGGTAACCTGGATTTGAGCGTGCACGTCGGCACCAAGCTGAACCGCACCCATCTGCTGGTGGGCAAAGAGACCTTTATTTTCCCGTGTCTTGGCCGTACCGAGCTGGATGTTCAGGCTACCGGTCGTCAGTCCATTACCGTCGAAGACTCGATGTCGATGGTCCATGCCTCATCCGGCAAGCTGAAACCCGCCTCACCGTTACTCCGTTCGGAACCGGCTATCGTCGCCGGCATGGCGAAAGCCACACTGCCGGAAACCCGCGTGGACTGGCTGATGCTGATTGAGGATTACGACCGCATCCGCGATCTGATCGAGCAGACCATCCCGGGCTTTGAGAACTACAATGCGCGGATCCGCGTTCCCGGTGGCTTCCGTATGCCGCTGCCGCCCACGCAACGCATCTGGCCAACGGCGACGGGAAAAGCGATGTTCTCGGTGTTCGACGGTGTTCACGAGAACGCCAGCGGCGAAGGTGAGCATGTTATGCGGCTAATCACGCTGCGCAGCCACGACCAGTACAACACCACCATTTACGCCCTTGACGACCGTTACCGTGGCGTATTTGGCCGCCGCGACGTGTTGTTCATGAACGAGGACGACATGGCGCAGTCAGGGCTGGAACACGGCGACCGCGTGGATATCGAAACCGCCCTCCCCGGCAGCGTTCAGCGTCTAAAAGACATTACCGTGGTGGCGTACAACATCGCGCCGGGGACCGTCGGCGCCTATTATCCGGAGGCCAACGTGCTGGTACCGCTGGATTATCTGGATAAGGACAGCGGTACGCCGTCGTATAAATCCGTTCCGGTTCGCATCACCCTGCGCTCTAAAGAGATCCGCATGCTGTAAGGCTGTTCGCGCAGAGAAAAAGATGGATATTAAACAGTTAAAATATTTAATCGCGCTCGACGAGACCCGCCATTTTGGCAAGGCGGCCTCGCAGTGCAACATCACCCAGCCGACCCTCTCCATGCGCATCCGCAGCCTGGAAGAGGAGCTGGGGCTGGTGCTGATTGTGCGCGGACAGCGCTTTGAAGGGTTTACGCCGGAAGGGGAGCGTATCCTTGCGTGGGCCCGCGCGCTGCTGGCCGCGCACGACGGGCTGCAGGCGGAAGCGGCGCTGTGCAAAGGCCAGGTGGTGGGCGAATTACGTCTCGGGATGGTGCCGCTGGCGAGCGTGGATCCGATGATCTTTATTCGCCTGCTGACCCAAAAATATCCGGAGCTGACCTACAGCCTCTATTCCATGTCCTCCGCGCAGATTGCCGACGGCGTCAGCCGCAATCAGCTTGAGCTGGGCATTTGCTACCTCAACAGCATCGACACCAGCCTGTTCGATATTATCCAGCTACCCAAAACGAAGATGGGCCTGCTGCACGATGTCCGCCATTTCCAGCTCGGCCAGGAGACGTTGACCTTGCGCGATCTGACGGATTTTCCGCTGGGGTTTCTGACTAAAGGGATGCATTACCGGGCGCATATGGAGGCCAGCTTTAAGTCTGTCGGCATCGAACCGACGTCCGTTTTCGAGAGCGACTCCACGTTTCAGATCATCCAGGCGGTGCAAAGCGGCGTATGCTGCGCCGTGATGCCGCTGAATAACGGTCTGGAAGATCTGAACAGTAATTTCAGGATTGTCCCCATCGCCGACGCGAACATTGAGGCCCCTGTCGGCCTGATTATGCGCAGGCAGAAGCCCGTCTCCTCGCTGGCGCTGCGCTGTTTTACCGACGCGCTGGAGATTTATCACGCCAATAATGAGGCGTAGGCCTGGCGCGTCACCACGCTAAAACCGTCAATCAGCACCGCGCCGCACACGGCCCGATATTCCGGCAAACTCACCAGCGCGCGGAGCGCATCGCGAAGGGCATCAAGGTTGTCAGGCGAGGTGTGGTGCGAGGTAATGAGCGGCAGCCCCGGCGTCAGAGGGGTATGGTCAATCACCGCCAGCCCCGTCAGTCTTTCCGGCTCGTGACGCTGCAGCAACGCCCAGGTCACGCAGTCGATGGCCGCGATATCCCCTGCACCGCGTTTCACATTAATCAGCGACTGGCGATGGCTGCCGCTGAAGGACGTTTGCGCGAAAAATGGACCGTTGCTCACCAGGGGAGCGACTATTTTTCGCAGCGCATTGTAGCCGGACTGCGAATCCGGAGAATTACAGACCGCACGACGTCCGCGAAAATCCGCCAGCGTGAGATGCCGATCCTCCTCGCGCACCACCAGAAAGCTGCGGTACTGGATCCCTTTGCAGCCAGGTGCCACGTAGTGAAAACAGCCGACCACCTGCACGTCCGGAAGCTGGGAAACCAGCGGATAACCGCAGGTCTGGCTGAGGACAAGCGCAGGCTGTCGCCAGTGGGTCAGCAGATCGGACTCCGGCCAGCCGGGATCGCGATCGACGGACACACCGCGCGCAGCCAGCAGCCCTTTTACCGCCAGCCAGAGCGCAAGGGTGTCGGCGCGATCCACAGCATACATGGGAAACGCCAGCAGGTTACTCATACCCTTCCCCCTGTTGTTTTCCTGGGTGAACGGTGACGTCGACGGGCCTGCCCCAGAACTGACGCAGCCATTCACCGTAGCCTCTGACGAGAAAACCGTGGTTTCGCTGCCGGTACGCCTCCCGGTTTTGCTGGTAGATCGCCTTCAGCCCGTACCAGGGTACGCCCGGCAGATCGTGATGTACTGAATGGTAGTTGAGATTCAAAAACAGTACCCGCCAGAATAGCCCGGCCTCGTTAATGACGGAGCGCGCCAGCGGATCGTCCGCCGCACGATGTTCGAAAAACGATCGTACCTTGGTCAGCGCCAGCGCCGGATAGCTGACTGCCAGCACGAACCAGAAGGGAGAAAAACCGGTATGCGCCATCCAGGCGAAGAGCACCACCAGCAGCAAAGCGTGCACCAGCCACATCGTCATTGCGCGCAGGTGAAGGTGACGAAATGCCGCCGCGGCGCTGCCCAGCGTCTGAAGGATATCCAGCAGCGGTGCCAGCATCAGCCGTCCGGCAAAGGTATTCCGGGCCCTGATAAGCCGTTTCTGCCAGGGAGAAAAGCGCGCCCAGCTCTCGTCGGTAAAATAGTACGACTCCGGGTCATCCACCGGATGGGTCAGGCTATGGTGCCGATGATGGGCGAGATGGGAGTCCCGGTACAGGCCGTACGGATACCAGACCGCCAGCGGGAGCGTGCCAAACAGCTGGTTCAGCCAGGCAAAACGGGTGGGATGCCCGTGGATCAGCTCATGCTGCAGCGACATGTACCAGGCGGTAAACCCGATGAGCAGCAGCGTGGCGGGCAGCAGGCCCAGCGTTTGCCAGAACGCCAGCGTGGTAAACCAGCCTGCATAAATAGTGATAATCAGCAGCCACGTGGGCAGTTCGCTTCGCCATAAAAAACCCGATGCGAGGTGGCGGATTTGTTCGCGTTGTTGCGGATGTAAATAGAGGGAGCTTCGTTGACTCATTCCTTCAGACGCCGTTTCGCCAGAGATAATTCTCTGACGATCGGGGAAAACGCCTGAAATAACAAAGAACATTAATCGCTTTGCTTTGCCAGAAACGTGGGGGTCATGTGCTCCTTGACTTATTCTGTAATAAAGGTACTTTTCAGGACATGAAAAAGATCCTGATCATTGTTCCCGACGGCGGCATGCTGTTTGAAGCCGCCGGTATCGCCGACATTCTGATGCAGGCCAACCGGCTGCATCCGGAAGAGCTTGCGCAGCCCCGCTACCGGATTATCATCGCCACCACGCAGCCTCACCAGGTGATCCACGGCCAGTCCGGCCTGAATTTGCTGGCGGACTATCGCCTGCCGGAGCTGGATCCGCGTGAACCGCTGGATACCATTATCATCACCGGACGCGGCATGAACGAGCAGGAGAGCACGGCCGTTGTGGACTGGCTGCACCTCGCTGCGCCGCACGCCCGGCGGGTAGCCTCTATCTGCGGCGGCGCGATGCTGCTGGCCCAGACCGGCCTGCTGGACGGTCGCCGCGCGACCACCCACTGGCGGCTGCTGGAGACAATGCAGACACAGTACCCGTCAATCCGGGTCGAAGGCGGCCCGCTGTACATTCAGGACGGCCCCATCTGGACCTCCGGCGGCGTCAGTTCCGGGTTCGATCTGACCCTGGCGCTTGTCGAGGACGATTACGGATTTACCCTCGCCCGCGACGTCGCGCAGGATATGGTGATGTACCTGCGCCGTCCCGGCGGGCAGCTGCAGTTCAGCCGCTACAGCCTTCAGCAGCCCGGCACATCCGGTCCGATAAGCGAACTGCAAACCTGGATCCTGCAGAACCTCACCGCCGATCTGTGCGTGGAAAATCTGGCCGAGAAAGCGGCAATGAGCCCGCGTAACTTCACCCGCGTGTTTACCCGCGACGCGGGAGTCTCTCCCGCCCGCTATGTGACCGAAGCGCGCCTGGCCGCGGCCCGTCAGCTGCTTGAGCAGACCCATGACTCCCTTGAGCGCGTTGCCGAGCAAAGCGGGTTTGGCACCAGCATTAACTTGCGCCGCATCTTTGAGAAGCAGCTTCACCTTACGCCCGGCGAGTACCGCCAGCGCTTCCACTGCCGCAAGATGGCGTAATCTGATCCTTTTTTGTCGTTTACGCCAACCTGCCCGACGCCTACAGTGACTCCAGACAACAGAGATAAGGAGTGCACCATGGTTAAGGTCGGTATTAACGGTTTCGGCCGTATCGGACGTAATTTCCTGCGCGCGGCGCTGGGCAACCCGGATCTGCAGATTGTGGCCATTAACGATCTGACGGACAGCAAAACCCTCGCCCACCTGCTGAAACATGATTCCCTTCTGGGCAAGCTGCCCGCGCCCGTTGAAGCGGCTGACGGCGCGCTGCAGGTAGACGGCCAGCGGATCGTGGTATTTAGCGAACGCGATCCGGCGAATATCCCGTGGCGTGATGCTGGGGTAGACGTGGTGATTGAGGCCACCGGCTTCTTTACCGAGCGAGAGAAAGCGGCGGTGCATATTACCCACGGCGGCGCTAAGCGCGTCATCATTTCCGCACCCGGGAAGAACGATGACCTGACGATTGTGATGGGCGTCAACCATGACCAGTACGATCCCGCCCGGCACGCGGTGGTAAGCAACGGGAGTTGCACCACGAACGGTCTGGCGCCGGCCGCTCAGGTGCTGCACCAGCAGTTCGGGATTGAGCATGGCCTGATGAACACGACGCACGCCTACACCAACAGCCAGGCGCTGCACGATCAGCCGGAAAAAGATCTGCGCGGCGCTCGCGCGGCGGCGCTGTCGATTGTGCCTTATTCAAGCGGTGCGGCGAAAGCGCTGGGGAAAGTGATCCCTTCCCTTGACGGCAAACTGACCGGGTACTCCCTGCGCGTGCCGGTGCCGGTGGTGTCGATTGTGGATTTAACGGTAACGCTGAGCCGTAACGTAACCGCCGAAGAGGTGAATGACGCGTTCCGCAACGCGGCCGCCAGCGGGCCTCTTAAAGGCATTCTGGGCTATAGCGATGAACCGCTAGTCTCCAGCGACTACCAGGGCGACCCACGATCCTCAATTATCGACGGGCTTTCCACGCTGGTGATTGGCGGGAACATGGTGAAGATCCTGGCGTGGTATGACAACGAGTGGGGCTTCTCTAACCGCCTGGTGGATCTGGCGGTGCTGATGGATAAGAAAGGGCTGTAAGCCTGATGCCGGGTGGCGCATGCGCCCACCCGGCAAATAATTCAATCCGCTTTCACTTTCACGCCCATAAACACAATCACCATCGCCGTTACTAACAGGAAACCGCTTCCCGCGAACACGCCGCTGGCACCGTTGAGGTCAAAGACCGCCCCGCCCCCGGCCGCACCGGCACTGATTGCCAGTTGAATTGAGGCCACCAGCAGCCCTCCTGCACTTTCGGCTTCATCCGGAACGGTAGTGGCAAGCCAGGTTGACCAGCCCACCGGAACCAGACCAAATGCAAAGCCCCATAGCGCGACAAGCAGCCCGTCCAGCATCGCCAGATGACCAAAGGCGACCATCATGAGCGCGAGAACGCCCATCGCAAACGGCACCAGCGCCAGCGTCAGGCGCAGATTGCGTGCCAGCAGATGCCCTGCAACAGAAGTGCCCACAAAGTTGGCAATACCAAAGCCCAGCAGGATCAGCGAAATGGTCTCCACGCTCGCCTGCCCCACCGTCTCCAGGAACGGACGCAGGTAGGTAAAGAAGGCGAAATGGCCGCTGAAGATCAGAATGGTCGCCAGCATGCCGCCGATCATTCCCGGACGACGCAGCACGCGGAACAGCGTACTCAGGCTGCCGCTGCTTTCCGGCTTCATGGACGGCA
Source organism: Enterobacter sp. (assembly GCF_977039595.1). Lineage (NCBI taxonomy): Bacteria > Pseudomonadati > Pseudomonadota > Gammaproteobacteria > Enterobacterales > Enterobacteriaceae > Enterobacter > Enterobacter sp. The sequence continues at coordinate 21,182 of NZ_CDRQYH010000048.1, read as the reverse complement.
GGACCCAGAGCTGCCACAGCAGCGCCAGCATGCTCGGCAGGATGCAGAGTATAAAGACGTTGCGCCAGCCGATCAGGCTGCCCAGATAGCTGCCGAGCGGCGCCGCGACCACCGTGGCAATTGATACGCTGGAGAAGATCACCGCCAGCGCTTTCGGCACTTTATCTGCCGGAACCAGACGCATCGTAGTCGCCGTCGACATCGCCCAGAATCCCCCAATGGCTACCCCCAGCAGCAGACGCCCCATCAGCAGGACGTGCAGGTTGGGCGCAAAGGCCACCAGCAGGCTGGAGATAATTTGCAGCACCGAGAAAAACATCAGCACCCAGCGGCGGTCAATACTTTTGGTGGCAGGCGTAATCAGCAGCCCGGTGACCAGCGCCACCAGCGCGGTGGCGGTGACGGCCTGTCCGGCCATCCCCTCGGTCACGCCCAGGCTCGCGGCCATGGGCGTTAACAAACTCGCCGGCAGAAATTCTGCCGTAATCAAACCAAATACCCCCAGCCCCAGTGAATAGACGGCCCGCCAGGCGGGTTTTGCAGGCGCTACCGCCTCGCTCGCCGCGACACATGAACTCATCTGTTGATCTCCCGTTATAAAAATGTGACTACTGTCGCAAAAGAATAGAAGGTTCACCCTGGACGATCTATGACATATAATCTCCACTTATTGATTATTCGTCCGGAGTTGTGCCATGACCGTACAGTCACCCGATCTGATCAGCGAACTTTTACGCGGCATGCGTCTTTCAGGCGTGAAATATCGGCGGATCCAGGCCAGCGCGCCGTTTGGCGTCGCGTTTCATCAGGCGCCCGGCCGGGCACAGTTTCATTTTGTGAGCCACGGTAGCGCCCTGCTGCGCATGGAGAGCGGTGCAACGTTCGAACTGAGCGGTGGCGACGCCCTCTTTATTCCCGGCGGGAATTCCCACGCCCTGCTCTCTGACGAGCAGGCCACCATTACGCCCATCAACGCCTTCCCGAGCGAGCCTATCTGCAGCTCGGTGTGTGCTATCACCTGCGAGCCCTGCCCGGAAAGCGAGAACACCCTCATCTTCAGCGGGTGCATGGATTTTGAGCTGGGCGGGATGCAGCCGCTGATCAAAGCGATGCCGGAAGTGATGATGGTCAGCCGGCTGATGTCCACCTGGCCGGAAATTCATCCGCTGCTGGCGGCGATGGAGCGGGAATCCGCGGCGCGTCAGGCCGGGTATGCCGGGATCCTTGCGCGCCTTGCCGACGTGGTGGCGGCATTAATCGTGCGCGGCTGGGTTGAAGGCGGCTGCGGTAAAGCCACCGGCTGGGTGCAGGTTCTGCGCGACCCGCGCCTGAGCCGGGCCATTTACGCCATGCACCAGCAGCCAGGCCTGAACTGGAGCGTCGCGGATCTGGCAAAAGAAGCGGGCACGTCCCGCTCCGTATTCGCCGAACGGTTTCTGGCCGCGACGGGAACCACTCCGGCAAAATATCTCAGCGAGCTGAGAATGCGGCTGGCGATTCAGTACATTCGGCATGAAAATCAACCCATTGAAACCGTCGCGCTGCGGCTGGGATACGGCTCTCTGGCGGCCTTCAGCCGGGCATTCAAGCGCATTATTGGACATGCGCCGGGCACGCTGCGGGAAGCCAGCCAGACCGCGGAAGAGGTCTGAAATACCGGCAATATTTAACGCGAAGCGGGCAATATTCGTCTAAGGTTTTCAGGTGATTGACAACAGCGGTCACGCTGTTTAGTGAAGACAGGAGACGAACTGATGATAAGACCTCGTACACTACGCCCCGCGTTTTTGCCCCTTGCGTTAGGCGGCGCGCTGCTCGGCGTAACGACACTGGGATATGCCGACGATAGCCCCGCAGCCCAGACAACCTCACCCGATATTTTGCTGGGCCCTCTGTTTAACGATGTGCAGAGCGCCAAACTGTTTCCCGATCAGAAAACCTTTGCTGATGCCGTCCCCAAAAGCGACCCGCTGATGATTCTGGCGGACTACCGGATGCAGCACACGCAGTCCAGCTTTGACTTACGCCACTTTGTCGAGATGAACTTTACGCTCCCTGCGGAAGGGGAAAAATATGTTCCGCCTGCTGGACAAAGTTTACGTGAGCACATTGACGATCTCTGGCCCGTGCTGACGCGCACCACCGATAAAGCCAACAACAAATGGGATTCCCTTCTGCCGTTACCGAAACCTTACGTTGTGCCCGGCGGACGTTTCCGCGAGGTCTACTACTGGGACAGCTATTTCACCATGCTGGGCCTGGCAGAGAGCGATCATTGGGACAAAATCAGCGACATGGTGGATAACTTTGCCTATGAGATTGACACCTTCGGCCACATTCCCAACGGCAACCGCAGCTATTACCTGAGCCGCTCCCAGCCGCCGTTTTTCTCAATGATGGTTGAACTGCTGGCGACCCACGACAGCAATGCGTTGAAGAAGTATCGTCCGCAGATGGAAAAAGAGTATGCCTACTGGATGGATGGCGTTAATGCCCTTCAGCCGGGCCAGGCCAACAAGCGCGTGGTGAAGCTGGACGACGGCGCTGTTCTCAACCGCTACTGGGATGACCGCGATACCCCGCGTCCGGAGTCCTGGCTTGACGATGTGAATACTGCCAAAAGTAACCCTAACCGACCCGCGACCGAGATCTATCGTGATTTACGTTCCGCCGCGGCCTCGGGCTGGGACTTTAGCTCCCGCTGGATGGACGACCCGCAAAAGCTCGGCACCATCCGGACCACCAGCATTGTTCCCGTGGATCTGAACGCCCTGATGTTTAAGATGGAAAAACTGCTGGCGCGGGCAAGCCAGGAGAGCGGTGACGCCGCGAGCGCAAGTAAATACGAAGCGCTGGCTACGGCGCGTCAGAAAGCCATCGAGAGCCACCTGTGGAATGATAAAGAGGGCTGGTACGCGGATTACGATCTGAAGAGCAAGAAGGTACGCAATCAGCTCACCGCCGCAGCCCTGTTCCCGCTTTACGTGAAGGCGGCGGCGCAGGATCGTGCCGATAAAGTCGCCGCGGCAACCTCGTCGCGCCTGTTGAAACCGGGCGGGATAGCGACCACCACCGTAAACAGCGGCCAGCAGTGGGATGCGCCAAACGGCTGGGCTCCCCTGCAATGGGTGGCTGCGGAAGGGCTGCAGAATTACGGGCAAGAGAAGGTCTCGATGGACGTGACCTGGCGCTTCCTGAAGAACGTTCAGCATACTTACGACCGGGAAAAGAAACTGGTTGAGAAGTATGACGTGTCGACCACCGGTACGGGAGGCGGCGGCGGCGAGTATCCGCTGCAGGACGGCTTCGGCTGGAGCAACGGCGTGACGCTGAAAATGCTGGATCGGGTCTGCCCGAAAGAGAAACCTTGCGACAGCGTGCCGGAGAATCGGCCTGCGGCGAATGATGAGGCTGCGCCGGTGAAAGCGACGGCGCAGTAAGGGAGTAATGCCGGGTGCGGTTACGCCTTACCCGGCCTACATTTTGAAATCACAGGGAGTTACCTAGAAGCTGTAACTCGCCCCTAGCTGATACGTCCTGTCACGCCCAATCCAGCAGTTGGTCGCATCGTAGCAGGTCAGCGTCTCTTTGTTGGTGACGTTCTGCGCGCTGGCCTTAAGCGTCAGCCCTGCCAGCGAAGGCAGGATCTCGCCCATCCGATAGGATGCCGCCAGATCGTACTGGGTGGTACCGCCCAGCTTACCCGCGTCGTTTGCCGGAGAGATTTCCATCGGACCGGTGTAGCGGGCGCCTGCGCCCAGCATCAGCCCTTTCAGCGCGGTGTTCTCAAAGGTGTAATCCCCCCAGAGGTTAAAGGCATTCTCCGGCACCTGCGTCGGACGTTTACCTTTGTACTTGTCATCTTCCCTGTTGATCGCGTGGGTGTACGCATAGTTGGCAATCAGCGTCAGGTTGTCCGTCGGACGGCTAATGGCGGAGAGCTCTGCCCCTTTAGATTCCACTTCCCCGGTCTGACGATAGTTCAGGAAGCCCGGATCGGAGGTGACGACATTTTTCTGACGGATGTTAAACACCGAGGCGGTAAAGGTGGTAGCGTAGTCGGCCAGCAGATATTTTACCCCGCCTTCCACCTGCTTGCTGGTGGTCGGCTTAACGTCTTTCGCCACGAGCGTGCCCTGCGGCGACACCGGCGCAAAACCTTCGGAATAGCTGATAAACGGCGAAATTCCGCTATCGAAGGCGTAAAGCGCGCCCAGGCGCTTGGTGACGCGATCCTGCGATACCCAGGCTTTATCACCGTTTTGCAGGTAGTTGGTAGTGACGGAGCGGTAATCGTCGTAGCGCAGGCTACCCAGTAGATTTAAGCCGCCAAACTCCACCTGATCCTGCAGGTAATAGCCGTTCTGCTGATAGCTGAGGCGGTTTTTCTGAGCAGTGTAGAGCCCCAGCGCGCTTTCCTGGATTTGCGAATAGTCAGGATGCCGCATATCGATACCCGGCGTGGCCGACGCGTAGCGGTAGTGGAAGTGGGAGTTCAGCTTCTGGTAGTCAAACCCGGCCAGCAGGTGGTGTTTCCACTCACCCAGCTCAACGGTTTTGGTCACCTGGTTGTCAATGTTGAAGCTCTGCAGATCTTCATCCGTGGTGTAGGCAAAGCGGTTGAGCTGATAGACCTCGCTTCCCGTCCCCGTTGCATAGACGCTGCGCTGATGGGTATCGACATCAAAATAGCGCGCCTTCTGATTAAAGCCCCAGCCGCTGTCAAATTCATGTTCAAAGCTGTAGCCCAGCATCCACTGACGCTGCTTAAAACCGCTCCACTCATCACCGGCGTAGTCGCGCTTGCCCGCGTATTTCGAGCGCAGGTAGGCGAGCGGCAGCGGGTTAGACGGCGTGAGGCTCGGTGTGTTTTGCGCCAGCGCGTCCAGGGTAAGGCGGGTTTTGCTGTCGGGTTGCCAGGTAACGGACGGGGCAACCAGGTAGTTTTCATACCGGGTGGTGTGCGGCTGATCGTCGTTTTCCGTGGCTTTGCCCAGCAGACGGTAGTTCCAGTTGCTGTCGGCAACCTGCCCGGTTGAATCGAGATAGCCCTCTTTCAGATTACGGTTTCCGGTGTTAACGCCGATTTCGGTTCGGGCTTCACGCTGCGGTTTTTTGCTTTGAATATTCACCAGCCCGCCCGGTGAACCGCCGCCGTAAAGTACCGATGAGGGGCCTTTAAGGATATCAACGCTGTCAATCAACAGCGGATCGATTCGCGCTTTGGTATTGCCGGTAACGTTATATGGCAGCTGCAGCCCGTTGTAGAACTCCTGGTCGACGGTAAAGCCACGAATTTTGTATTCGCTCATGTACGACGTATTCCCCCGCACCTCGGTTGAGACGCCCGGAGCATAGCGCAGGATTTCATTCACGGAATTCGCATGACGCTTTTCAATTTCCGGCGCAGAGACGGTCGTGATGACCTGCGGCGTTTTACTTTCGGCAACGGCCGATTTCGTGGCGCTATTCGTCCAGGCCGGCAGCGCGCTGCCCTGCTCTGAGCCGGTGACGACGATAGTGGATTCTTCGGCGAATGCCGGAACATGCAGTGCGAGCGTGACGGCGCCTGCCAGGGCGCATAGCGTAAAACGTGAGGTATTCATAATGTCGTCTTGTTGTTAGATGCAATACGGAACGACAATTATTATCATTTAGATTAACAAATCAATACGCAGGCAAAAAAACGGCCCTCCGCAGAGAGCCGTTTATGTCAATTTATGCTCGTCGCAGTAACCTGAATATGCCCAGCACCACAATGGCACCCACGACAGCGACCAGAAAACTGTGCAGGTCGAAACCACTTATGTTGCCTCCAAAACCAAACATCGTCGCCAGCCAGCCGCCCACAACCGCACCAACGACCCCGAGTACACAGGTCAAAATAAAACCGCCGCCATCGTTTCCCGGCATGATCAGTTTAGCGATAGCGCCAGCAATAAGACCAAAGATAATCCAGGCGATGATACCCATAGCGATGCCCTCTTGCAGGTTTAACGCGTGCGCAGAAAACCTTCTGCACAGCTAACTTAAGTATAGGTCATCGCCGGAAAACCATTTTCATCTCACCGACTTATCTTTGGTTAAACAGGCAAAAAAAACTCACCGGTTTGTATTAAGTTTCATTGCAGAATGCCGATAACGCTAAGACAGTCTGTCATCAATCAAGGAGCCATCCGGCGTGAGTCATTACAGTGAGCAGTTCCTCAAGCAAAATCCGCTGGCTGTATTAGGGGTATTACGCGACCTGCAAAAAGGTGAAGTGCCGCTGCGCATCAGCTGGTCGAATAATCAGTTCATCAGCAAGATCCTTGACGCCTCGCAGGATCGGCTAGTGATTGATTTAGGCAGTCAGGAGTACGAAAACCGCGCGGCGCTGAAAGCGGAGAACATCGCGGTGATGGCCGAAACGCAGGGGGCCAAAGTGGAGTTTGTCCTGTCGCGACTGGAACTAAGCGAATACCAGGGACTTCCGGCTTTTGTGACCCCCCTTCCGACCAATCTCTGGTTTGTTCAGCGTCGTGAATATTTCCGCATCAGCGCTCCGCTCCATCCCGCTTATTTTTGTAAGGCCAAAATGCCGGACAAAAAAGAGATCCGCTTTCGCCTCTTCGATCTGTCGCTTGGCGGCATGGGCGCACTGATGGATACGCCGAAACCCGACGGGCTGGTAGAGGGCATGCGGTTTACGCAAATTGAACTGGATATGGGTGGCTGGGGTCGCTTCTATTTCGATGCGCAGCTGATTGCCATTAGCGACCGCACCGTCGTGGACAGCAAAAACGAAACCATCACCACGCCGCGTCTGAGCTTCCGTTTCCTGAACGTCGGGCCCGGCGCAGAGCGTGAGCTTCAGCGTATTATCTATTCCCTGGAGCGGGAGGCGCGGGAACGCGCAAATAAAGTCCTGTGAAGAAATCGGGCAGCGTGACCGCCGCCCGTCTGCGGCATTACATGGCATCCATCGCTTTCTGTACTTTCCAGATATAACGAGGCGCCTGTGGTGCCGGATGATTTTTCGCCACGTGTTCAAAGAATTCGTCTTTGTCCATGCCGTTAATCTCTTCAATCGCCTCTTTGCGGTCAGAAGAGAAGGTTCTGAGCAACGCGCCGGCACCGTTAACGTAAGACACCACCAGCGCGTACTGCATCACCTCCGGATCCTTAATGCCCTTCAGCACGCCATGCTCCATGATGCTCAGATAGGCCGTGCCCATTGAAATGTTGCGTTCCGGATTCTTCAGCTCGCTGGTCGACGGCTGGCCGCTCCAGCCCATATAGCGGTAAACTTCTTTCCCCGCCGTTGACGCTTTAAGCTGCATCAGGCCCACCGCGTTGGATTTGCTGACGAGGGTGGGATTACCGCCTGACTCCACCGCGATGATCGCCGTGATGAGACGCGGACTGACGCCCCAGGCCTTCCCGGCTTGCTCACTGATCGGCATCCACTGCATGGCCCGCTTCACCGGCACTTCCGGGTTCCAGGGTGGGTTTTGATAATCATGTTTTGAACTACAGCCAGCGAGCAACACAATCAAAAAAGCAAACCATCTCAATTTCACGTCATCTATCCTTATAGCCGGTCATTGCGGTGCGCCGCTCTTGAAGCAGGCGGCGAATAAGCGGCATGATATAGACAATTAGTTTCTCATTCAGCAAGGATTTGCCATGTCTCAGTTTCATCTCATCGCGCCGTCGGGCTACTGCATTAACCAGGAAGCGGCGCAGCGGGGCGTTCAGCGTTTACTGGAGTCGGGCCACCAGGTAGAAAATCAGACAATTATCCCCCGCCGCCAGCAGCGTTTTGCCGGTACCGAAGCGCAGCGGCTGAATGATATCAATAGTCTGGTGAGCCTGACGGGCGAAAACCGGATCGTGCTGGCGGTGCGCGGCGGATATGGTGCGAGCCGGTTACTGGAGAGCATTGACTGGCAGGGGCTGGCACAGCGTCAGCAGCAGGATCCGCTGCTGATCTGCGGCCACAGCGATTTCACCGTCATCCAGCTTGGGCTGCTGGCGCTGCATGACATTATCACCTTCAGCGGCCCAATGCTGGCCGGTAACTTCGGCGCACCGGAACTGGATGCGTTTACCGTGGAACACTTCTGGCGTGCGCTGCGCAATTCCACCTACAGCGTGGAGTGGCAAGGCAATGGACCGCACTGGGAATGTGAAGGTCAGCTCTGGGGCGGTAACCTGGCGATGCTGGTCTCGCTTATCGGCACGCCGTGGATGCCGCAAATCGAGGACGGCATTCTGGTGCTGGAAGATATCAACGAACATCCGTTCCGCGTCGAGCGCATGCTGTTGCAGCTCTATCATGCCGGTATTCTTGAGCGCCAGTCCGCAATTGTGCTGGGCAGCTTCAGCGGCTCTGCCCCGAATGACTATGACGCGGGTTACTCCCTGGAAACCATGGTTGAGTTCATTCGCTCGCGGCTGGATGTTCCGGTCATCACCGGTCTGGATTTTGGTCATGAGCAGCAAACCGTGACCCTGGCGCTGGGGGCGCACGCCTCCCTGATCCACAATGATTCAGGCAGTCGGCTGACCATCAGCGGCCATCCTGTCATAAAGGCATAAAAAAGCCGTTATCCCCCCTTAATAAAACGCTGTTGCCGTCGTTAATATGTTAGGGTTTTAGTAACAGCGTTAACATTGAGGTGGGAGTAAGAGAACATTGGATGCCGCAGCGATAATCAGCCTTTTCATTCTGGGTTCGGTCCTTGTAACCAGCAGTATTTTATTAAGTTCATTTTCATCGCGTCTCGGCATACCTATTCTTGTCATTTTCCTCGCCATCGGCATGCTGGCCGGCATTGATGGTATTGGCGGTATCCCATTCGATAACTACCCTTTCGCCTACATGGTGAGTAACCTCGCGCTGGCGGTGATCCTGCTGGACGGCGGGATGCGCACCCAGGCAAGCTCCTTCCGCGTGGCCTTAGGGCCCGCGCTGTCGCTCGCGACGGTTGGCGTGTTGATAACCTCCGGCCTCACCGGAATGATGGCCGCGTGGCTTTTCCATCTCAACATCATGGAAGGTTTGCTGATTGGCGCGATTGTTGGCTCAACCGATGCGGCAGCGGTGTTTTCCCTGCTCGGCGGAAAAGGGCTTAACGAACGCGTCGGCTCCACGCTTGAGATTGAATCCGGCAGTAACGATCCGATGGCGGTGTTTCTCACCATCACGCTGATTGAGATGATCCAGCAGCACGAGACGGGCCTGAGCTGGATGTTCGTCTGGCATATCCTGCAGCAGTTCGGGCTGGGGATTGTTATTGGCCTGGCGGGGGGATACCTCTTACAGCAGATGATCAACCGCATCTCCCTGCCCGCGGGGCTTTACCCCCTGCTGGCGCTGAGCGGCGGCATTCTTATTTTTGCCGTTACCACCGCGCTGGACGGCAGCGGCATTCTCGCCGTCTATCTCTGCGGTTTCCTGATGGGCAACCGACCGATCCGTAACCGTCATGCCATTTTGCAGAACTTCGACGGCCTGGCCTGGCTGGCACAAATTGGCATGTTCCTGGTGCTGGGCCTGCTGGTTACGCCTTCGGACCTGCTGCCGATCGCCGTTCCGGCGCTGCTGTTGTCCGCATGGATGATCTTCTTCGCCCGTCCGCTGTCGGTATTTGCAGGCCTGCTGCCGTTTCGCGGCTTCAACCTGCGCGAGCGGGTCTTTATCAGCTGGGTGGGCCTGCGCGGCGCGGTACCGATTATTCTTGCGGTCTTTCCGATGATGGCCGGTCTGGATAACGCCCGGCTGTTCTTTAACGTGGCCTTCTTCGTGGTGCTGATTTCGCTGCTGTTCCAGGGAACCTCGCTCGGGTGGGCGGCGAAAAAAGCCAAAGTCGTGGTGCCTCCCGTGGGCTGGCCGGTCTCTCGCGTGGGGCTCGATATTCACCCAGAGAATCCTTGGGAACAGTTTGTTTATCAGCTGAGCGCTGACAAATGGTGCGTGGGGGCATCGCTGCGCGATTTGCACATGCCGACTGAAACGCGCATTGCCGCCCTGTTCCGCGATAATGTCCTGCTGCACCCTACAGGCAGCACCCGCCTGCGCGAAGGGGATATTCTCTGCGTGATTGGTCGCGAGCGCGACCTGCCCGCGCTGGGCAAACTGTTTAGCCAGTCGCCTCCGGTGGCGCTGGATCAGCGTTTCTTCGGCGATTTTATTCTGGAAGCCAGCGCCAAGTTTGCCGATGTGGCGCTGATTTACGGCCTGGATGAAGGGCTGGAGTATCGTGACAAGCAGCAAACGCTGGGGGAAATCATTCAGCAGCTTCTGGGAGCAGCCCCTGTTGTCGGCGACCAGGTGGAGTTCGCCGGGATGATCTGGACGGTGGCAGAAAAAGAAGATAACGCGGTCAGGAAAGTCGGCGTCAGGCCGATGGAAGATGAAGCGGAGTAGCGGTTTTTTTTGCCGGGTGGCGCTAGCGCCACCCGACACAACCATTCGTTACACCGTCACAACCGGCACTCGCGGAGCCAGGGCACACATCAGTTCATACCCCACCGTGCCCGCAGCGGCAGCAACGTCATCAATCTTAATTTCGTTACCCCACAGCTCGACCGGTGAACCGATGCCCGCCTGCGGGCATGGCGTCAGGTCAACGGCCAGCATATCCATTGATATGGTGCCCACCGTTCCCGTGCGGACCCCATCGACCCAGACAGGCGTGCCGGTCGGCGCGATGCGCGGGTAGCCGTCGGCATATCCGCCCGCCACGATGCCAATCCGCTGTTCGCCCTTTGCCCGGTAGCGGCTGCCGTAGCCCACCGTGTCGCCGGCCTTCAGGGTTTGCACGCCAATGATTTCGCTGCGCAGGGTCATCACCGGCTTCAGGCCGCTGTTGGCAATGTCCTGCCACTGGCCCGAGGGTGACGCACCGTAAAGAACGATCCCCGGACGCACCCAGTTGTAGTGCGCCTCAGGATGCCAGAGCGTGGCCGCCGAATTTGACAGCGAGCGCGGGCAGTCCAGCCCTTCTGCCGCCTGCTCAATGCGGACCATGGCATCGGCAATGCCGTCCGGTTTTTCCGCGTCGGCAAAATGGGCCATCAGCGTCATTTCACCCACGTTTTTCATGGCGCGCAGCTGCTGCCAGACCGTATGCACGCGCTCAGGCTGGAAGCCCAGACGGTTCATACCGCTGTTGACCTTGAGATAGATATCCAGCGGCGCGTGGAGCTTTGCATCCTGAATCGCTTTGATCTGCCAGTTGCTGTGAACGCTGGTGGTCAGCCGGTACTTATCCAGCAGCGGCAGATCGTCGGCGTGGAAGAACCCCTCCAGAAGCAGTATCGGCCCTTTCCAGCCGCGCTCGCGCAGCAGAATGGCCTCTTCCAGGTTCAGAAGCGCAAAGCCGTCGGTGGCGCTCAGGGCGCTCCAGATACGGTCAATACCGTGGCCGTAGGCATTCGCTTTCACCACAGACCAGACGCGCGAACCAGGCGCCGCCCGGCGAACAATTTGCAGATTATCCTTCAGGGCCTGCAGGTTCAGCTGGGCCAGAACAGGACGGGACATGACAACTCCTTAGCTATGCGCGCCGTGCAGGTGCTGTGGACGCGACGGCGTAAACCCCGATTGATAGCGCGCGGCGCTTAAATCGTCAAACGGAATTGCCGGCGTGCGCCCGGAAATCAGGTCGCTCAGCAGCTGGCCCGATCCGCAGGCCATCGTCCAGCCAAGCGTGCCGTGTCCGGTATTGGTCCACAGGTTTTTAAACGGCGTGCGGCCCACGATCGGCGTGCCGTCCGGGGTCATCGGACGCAGGCCGGTCCAGAACGTCGCCTGCTCAACAAAACCTCCTCGCGGGAAGAGATCGCCCACGACCATCTCCAGCGTTTCACGACGCGGTTTCAGCAGTTCGGTGTTGAAACCGACGATCTCCGCCATGCCGCCTACGCGGATGCGGTTATCGAAGCGGGTAATGGCGATTTTGTAGGTTTCATCCAGAATGGTCGACACCGGAGCGCCGCTCTCTTCTTTTACCGGAATGGTCAGCGAGTAGCCCTTCAGCGGGTAGACCGGAATATCGAGAATACCTTTCAGCATGGCGGTGGAGTACGAACCAAACGCCATCACGTAGGCATCGGCTTTGATCACCTCGTCGCCGCACTTCACGCCGTAAATTTTTTCCCCTTCCGACAGCAGCTTGTCGACAGAGGTGTTAAAGCGGAATTTCACCCCCGCCTGTTCGCACATTTGCGCCAGACGCTGCGTAAAGAGCTGGCAGTCGCCGGTTTCGTCATTCGGCAGGCGCAGGCCGCCCGTCAGCTTATGCGCAACTTCCGCCAGCGCCGGTTCAACCTGGCCTAGCTGGCTGGCTTCCAGCAGCTGGTAAGGTACACCAGCATCTTCCAGCACGGCGATATCGCGGGTGGCATTTTCGTACTGCTGCTCGGTGCGGAACAGCTGCAGCGTCCCGCCCTGGCGGCCTTCATACTCAATCCCCGTCGACGCGCGCAGCGCTTTCAGGCAGTCGCGGCTGTATTCCGCCAGGCGCACCATGCGCCCTTTGTTCTCCATGTAGTGGCGGGTGTCACAGTTGCGCAGCATCTGCCACATCCACTTGAGCTGGAACTGCGTGCCGTCAAGGCTGATGGCCAGCGGCGCGTGGCGCTGGAACATCCATTTAATCGCCTTCAGCGGAACGCCCGGCGCTGCCCACGGTGCCGCATACCCCGGAGAGATTTGCCCGGCGTTCGCCGCGCTGGTTTCAAGCGCAGGACCGGACTCACGATCGATAACGGTGACGTCATGTCCCGCCTGACTTAAATACCAGGCGCTGGTTACCCCAACGACACCACTTCCCAGTATGACAACACGCATAGCCACTCCATTATGTGCAAAAGAACAATCTTCTAATTACAGATTGATAACCTAGTTGAAAATATTATTCAACATACGACTTTTTTATGGTGACTTACCTCACACATCCCCCAGCATCAGGGGATAGTGCTAATTTGGGATCTCCTGCTGCGCGTTATTTTTAACCAGCATAAAATGCTGAAGGACACCGTTTTATTGCCGTATCAAAAACGCGAAATCGCAAAGAAAAAATTTCTGCCCCAGCACGCTTTTTAACACGTTGATCTATGCTTGAAAGGAGGCTCTCCAGACAGAGAGAGCACCCACAACGAGGGCGCGCTAATGGCTACTATTGATTCCCTGAACAAGGACAACACACGTCTGAGCGATGGACCCGACTGGACCTTCGAGCTGCTGGATGTTTACCTCGCCGAGATCGACCGGGTCGCAAAACTGTACCGCCTGGATACCTATCCCCATCAGATTGAAGTCATTACGTCCGAACAGATGATGGACGCCTACTCCAGCGTCGGGATGCCGATTAACTATCCGCACTGGTCTTTTGGTAAGAAATTCATTGAAACGGAGCGGCTGTATAAGCATGGGCAGCAGGGTCTGGCGTATGAGATCGTCATCAACTCCAATCCGTGTATCGCCTATTTAATGGAAGAGAACACCATTACCATGCAGGCGCTGGTGATGGCGCACGCCTGCTACGGGCACAACTCCTTTTTCAAGAATAACTATCTGTTCCGCAGCTGGACGGATGCCAGCTCCATCGTCGATTACCTGATCTTCGCCCGTAAATACATTACCGACTGCGAAGAGCGCTACGGCGTGGACGAAGTGGAAAAACTGCTCGACTCCTGCCACGCGCTGATGAACTACGGCGTGGACCGCTACAAACGTCCGCAGAAAATCTCCCTGCAGGAGGAGAAAGCCCGGCAGAAAAGCCGCGAAGAGTATCTGCAGAGCCAGGTGAACATGCTGTGGCGCACCCTGCCGAAGCGTGAGGAGGAAAAAACGATCGCCGAAGCGCGTCGTTATCCGTCCGAGCCGCAGGAAAACCTGCTCTATTTTATGGAGAAGAACGCCCCGCTGCTGGAGCCGTGGCAGCGTGAGATACTGCGTATCGTGCGCAAGGTGAGCCAGTATTTTTACCCGCAAAAGCAGACGCAGGTGATGAACGAAGGCTGGGCGACCTTCTGGCACTACACTATCCTCAACCATCTGTACGACGAGGGGAAAGTCACCGAGCGGTTCATGATGGAGTTCCTCCACAGCCATACTAACGTGGTGTTCCAGCCGCCCTACAATAGCCCGTGGTACAGCGGGATTAACCCGTATGCCCTTGGCTTTGCCATGTTCCAGGACATTAAGCGTATCTGCCAGTCGCCGACGGAAGAAGACAAGTACTGGTTCCCGGATATCGCCGGGTCAGACTGGCTGGAAACGCTGCACTTTGCGATGCGCGACTTTAAGGATGAGAGCTTCATCAGCCAGTTTATGTCGCCGAAGATCATGCGTGACTTCCGCTTCTTCACCGTGCTGGACGACGATCGCAACAACTATCTGGAGATTTCAGCAATCCATAACGAAGAGGGATACCGTGAGATCCGCTCTCGCCTTTCCTCCCAGTACAACCTGAGCAACCTTGAACCGAATATTCAGGTATGGAACGTCGATTTGCGCGGTGACCGCTCCCTGACGTTGCGCTATATTCCGCACAATCGCGCGCCGCTGGATAAAGGGCGTAAAGAGGTGCTGAAGCACGTGCATCGCCTGTGGGGCTTTGACGTGCAGCTGGAGCAGCAGAATGAAGACGGGAGCGTCGAGCTGCTGGAACGTTGCCCGGCGCGGTTGAATACGCTGTAGCGCCACCCGACGAAAAAAAACCTCTCATACGAGAGGTTTTTCTTTTAGCGGGTCTGAATCGCTAAATCACCCGGCAGCGTTTTCTGCATACGGTGCCAGATTTCACCGGAATCGTGACCGTAGCGGCGCACCGTCTCATAAACCTGATCGTGCAGGCCTTCGGTGCAGAGCTTGCTCAGCTTATGGTAGAAGCCCAGCGCCAGGCTACGCGCTTCCGGATTGGCAAAATAGTGGCGGCCAATGCGGGTATAGAGCCCTTTCATACCGTTGAGGATCAGGCCGTAAACAGGGTTGCCGGAGGCAAACGCCAGGCCGCGAAACACGTTGTAATCGAGGGTGGCAAAGGCATCGGCATGATCTTCCACCTCATTAGCACTGGCCAGCACCGCAAGGGCGTCTTCCGGATGCTGACGGAAAGCTGTACGAATAAAGATCGTTGCGATGTTGGTGCGAACGGAGAGCAGATTATCAATGAGCTGCGGCACGCTTTCATGGTCGAGACGCGCAAGCGTTTCAAGAATGTTTAACCCGGATGTTTCCCAGAAGTTGTTTACTTTCGTAGGCTTACCATGCTGGATCGTCAACCAGCCATCGCGCGCCAGCCGCTGAAGCACTTCACGCAGCGTGGTGCGAGTGACGCCAATCAGTTCAGAGAGTTCGCGTTCAGCCGGAAGAATGGACCCCGCAGGGAAACGATTATTCCAGATGCTTTCAATGATGTACTCTTCCGCGAAACCCGCCGGGCTCTGCGCCTTAATGACCATAGTGAGATTTCCATTACACAGCTTTAGCAAATTGGACTCATCATACCAGAGGCAGCCAGTGGCAGGTAGCGCGGCAAAGAGAGAAAAGAGGGATCGCCGTTTCATTTTTGTGAAATTTACAATGCCGCCTTATCCGCCTCCAGGCCGCATTTTTTGCGTATACTGATGTTTTGTCTTACTTGACGGGAAGGACGTCTGTTGTGGAAATTTCTTTTGGGCGCGCGCTATGGCGCAATTTTTTAGGTCAGTCTCCTGACTGGTATAAGCTGATATTGCTGGTTTTCCTGGTCGTTAATCCCATCATTTTTAGTGTGAATCCCTTTATCGCCGGCTGGCTGCTGGTGGCTGAGTTTATCTTCACCCTGGCCATGGCGCTAAAATGTTATCCCCTGCTGCCGGGCGGATTGCTGGCGTTTGAAGCCGTCGTCATCGGCATGACCAGCGCCGAGCATGTCAAAGCAGAGCTGGCGTCAAATCTCGAAGTGCTTCTGCTGCTGATGTTTATGGTGGCGGGCATCTACTTCATGAAACAGCTCCTGCTGTTTATCTTCACGCGCCTGCTGCTCAGCATTCCGTCAAAAATGTTCCTCTCGCTGGCGTTTTGCCTTGCCGCCGCCTTCCTGTCGGCCTTCCTGGACGCGCTAACGGTCGTCGCGGTGGTGATAAGCGTCGCGGTTGGGTTTTACGGTATTTATCACCGCGTGGCCTCCTCTCGTCCGGGTGAAGATTTGCAGGATGACAGCCACGTCGATGCGCATAACCGTGACGTGCTGGAACAGTTCCGCGCGTTTCTGCGCAGCCTGATGATGCACGCAGGGGTCGGTACCGCGCTGGGCGGCGTGATGACCATGGTGGGCGAGCCGCAAAACCTGATCATTGCCAAAGCGGCGGGCTGGCACTTCGGTGATTTCTTCCTGAGAATGGCCCCGGTCAGCGTACCGGTGCTTATCTGCGGCCTGGCGACCTGTCTGCTGGTGGAAAAATTTCGCCTCTTTGGCTATGGGGCCCAGCTCCCGGAGCCGGTACGTCAGGAACTGCATAAATTCGATCTGCAAAGCCGACGCCAGCGGACCCGCCAGGAGACGCTGCGCCTGATTGCTCAGGGGATCATCGGCGTCTGGCTTATCGCCGCGCTGGCGTTTCATCTTGCCGAAGTGGGGCTGATTGGCCTGTCAGTCATTATTCTCGCCACTACCTTTACCGGCGTGACGGACGAACATGCCATCGGTAAAGCGTTTACCGAAGCCCTGCCGTTTACCGCCCTGCTGGCGGTGTTCTTTGCGGTCGTGGCGGTGATTATCGACCAGCATCTTTTCGCGCCGATTATTGCCTTTGTATTACAGGCGTCACCGGATGCTCAGCTGTCGCTGTTTTACCTGTTTAACGGCCTGCTCTCGTCGATCTCAGATAACGTCTTTGTCGGGACGGTCTACATCAACGAGGCCAAAGCCGCTATGGAGCAAGGCGTTATCAGCGCCGGACAGTTTGAACTGCTGGCCGTGGCGATCAATACCGGCACCAACCTTCCGTCGGTGGCGACGCCAAACGGCCAGGCCGCCTTCCTGTTCCTGCTGACCTCCGCTCTCGCGCCGCTCATACGTCTTTCTTATGGCCGGATGGTGTGGATGGCGCTGCCCTACACGCTGGTGCTCACGATCGTGGGATTGCTTTGCGTCAAAATTACCCTCATTCCCTGTACGCAATGGTTGATACAAGCGGGTATACTTGCGGCGCAGTAAACTATGCATCTCGGGCAGTTCGCTGCCCGTTTGCCTTTTCGCACGATAAACATCCAATTACGTTTTATTTCGCCAGGTACAGGTGGCGCGAAAAACGAATTCGTTTACACTGCGCTTTCTAAGCATGTTCCAGGGAAATGATTATGTTGAGATTTTTAAACCAGTGCTCCCGCGGTCGCGGAGCGTGGTTGTTAATGGCCCTGACCGCCTTTGCGCTGGAAATGGTCGCGCTGTGGTTCCAGCACGTAATGGGACTGAAACCTTGCGTGCTTTGTATTTATGAACGCTGCGCGCTGTTCGGCATTATGGGGGCGGGCCTGGTGGGCGCAATTGCGCCGAAATCGCCGCTTCGCTATGCCGCTATCGCGATCTGGCTGTACAGCGCCTGGAAAGGGATTGAACTCTCCTGGCAGCACACCATGATGCAGCTGCATCCGTCACCGTTTATGACCTGCGATTTTGCCGCCCGCTTCCCGAGCTGGCTGCCGCTGGATAAATGGCTGCCGCAGGTGTTTGTCGCATCCGGTGACTGCTCCGTTCGTCAGTGGGAATTCCTGACGCTGGAGATGCCGCAGTGGCTGGTAGGCATTTTTGCCGCCTACTTTGTCGTGGCGCTGCTGGTGCTGATTGCTCAGCCGTTCAAACCGAAGAAACGCGATTTGTTCGGAAGGTAAACGCAAAACGGCAACCTCGGTTGCCGTTTTTAGTGTGTGCGCCCTCTCCCGTGGGAAAGGGTTGAGATGAGGCCATCAGGCAGCACAAGCACAATAAAAAACCCGCTTCGGCGGGTTTTTTAATCTCAACGTCTCGGGTGGTTCATGATGTGATCTTCCCAGTCCCGAACCTCGGACTCTTTCACCGCAATGTGGCGCACAGAGATACGCTCGCCGTGCATCGCCGCTTTTGAACCGGTCAGTAGCGGATGCCAGTCAGGCAGGCCTTTCCCTTCCGCCAGCAGGCGATACGCGCAGGTATGCGGCAGCCATTCAAACGTCGGCAGATTATCCCGGGTTAACTTAATGCAGTCCGGCTCAAATTCAAACCGGCGCTCATAGTTGCGGCACTGGCAGGTTTTAATGTTTAGCTGCTTGCAGGCAACGTTGGTGAAGTAGATTTCATCCGTATCTTCATCCATCAGCTTGTGCAGGCAGCACTGCCCGCAGCCGTCGCACAATGATTCCCATTCCGCGTCAGTCATGTCGTCGAGAGTTTTGCTTTGCCAGAAAGGGATGTCGTTCATCAGGATGTCCACACGTCAAAAGAAAGCGCACCTTATAACGAGTCTGGCACGTTGTTGCAAGTTTTGCCGCCCTCTTCAGGCGGCAAGATGGGATTACAGCACGCGGGTTTTCAGCGACAGGCCGTTAAAACCGACCTCCAGTTCATCTCCGCTCGCGAGCGGGCCAACGCCTTCCGGCGTGCCGGTCAGGATCACATCACCTGGTTTAAGGGTAAAGAAGCGGCTCATGTAGGCGATCAGCGGCACAATCTTATGGATCATGTCTGCCGTGGTGCCCTGCTGGCGGATCTCGCCGTTAACCTTCAGGCTGAGCGGGGTATCCTGCGGATCGCCGGTAAATTCGCTCACCGGCACAAACGCCGAGATCGGGCAGGAATTATCAAACCCTTTGGCTTTTTCCCACGGCTGCCCTGCTTTCTTCATTTTGCCCTGCACGTCACGCAGGGTCAGATCCAGCGCCACGCCGTATCCGGCAATCGCTTTCTGAACATGTTCTTCTGAGGCCTTGCGAAGCGTTGCACCAATCAGCACGGCAAGTTCCACTTCGTGATGCACCGAGCCGAGCCCCTGCGGCAGCGCCAGCGGCTGGCGGATATCGCAAAGCGCCGTTTCAGGCTTAATAAACAGAACCGGCTCTTCTGGCGTCGCGCTGCCCATCTCCTGAATATGTTTTGCATAGTTGCTCCCTACGCAAACCACTTTGCTGACGGGATAATCCAGTAATGCACCTTGCCAGTTATGATGTTGATACATGGTCGACCCCTAAACGGTTGATGTGTTGTGCCCAAAAACAGTTGAGACTATTTTTTACCGTTCGCCTCAAGATGCTGTTTTAATAAATTCTCGGGTGGCGGTGGAAGCTGTAAATAATAGCCCTGCTCGGCTAAGGCCGTTTTCACTTTATCCAGATCGGCATTAATCAGTTTCTTACGACCATCAAGCGGCAGCAGCATAGCCAGCTGTGGTCGGCCAAAGTTCTTCATTAATTCTTCAGGCACGCGTGAAAAATCGTCTTTCTTTTCGACATAAAGATAGGTCTGGTCACGGCTTGTACTTCTGTAGATCACACAAAACATGTTTTTACTCTGAATTAATGGGTGGTTGCTTGCCTCAATATACTCCTGACTATAACATGCCTGATACTCTTCGGAATATCGCAGCGAGTGGTTGCGGTTAATAGCAAATTGAGTAAGGCCAGGATGTCAAACACGCCCATCGAGCTTAAAGGCAGTAGCTTCACCTTATCAGTGGTACATTTGCATGATGCAAAACCCGAGGTTATTCGTCAGGCGTTAGAAGACAAAATCGCCCAGGCTCCCGCCTTTCTTAAACACGCCCCTGTTGTTATCAACGTCAGCGGTCTTGAGGCGCCGGTTAACTGGAAACTTCTCCAGCAGGCCGTCTCCTCCACCGGACTGCGTATCGTGGGCATCAGCGGCTGCAAAGATTCTGAGCTGAAAGCGGAAATTGAGCGTGCGGGGCTGCCCCTTCTGAATGAGGGCAAAGAAAAAGCCTCGCGTGCGGCACCCGTTGCCGTCGAAACGCCCCCTCCTGCGGTGCAAAACGTTACTACCGTCACAAAAACGCGAATGATTGATGTGCCGGTTCGTTCCGGTCAGCGCATTTATGCACCAAACTGTGATCTGATTGTTACAAGCCACGTCAGTGCTGGCGCTGAGCTGATTGCAGATGGCAATATTCACGTATACGGTATGATGCGTGGACGTGCGCTCGCAGGTGCAAGTGGCGATCGAGATGCGCAAATATTTTGTACTCACCTGACGGCGGAACTGGTGTCCATCGCAGGTGAATATTGGCTGAGCGACAAGATCCCAGCCGAATTTTATGGCAAAGCGGCTCGCCTGCTTCTGGCAGACGACGCGTTGACCGTTCAACCGTTGAATTGATCCCTTTTTAACAAGGAATTTCTATGGCACGCATTATTGTTGTTACTTCGGGTAAAGGAGGCGTTGGCAAGACCACCTCCAGCGCGGCCATCGCTACTGGTTTGGCCCAGAAGGGAAAGAAAACCATCGTTATCGACTTCGATATCGGTCTGCGTAACCTCGACCTCATCATGGGATGTGAGCGTCGCGTCGTGTATGACTTTGTGAACGTCATTCAGGGCGATGCCACGCTGAACCAGGCGATGATTAAAGACAAGCGCACCGAGAACCTCTACATTCTCCCGGCATCTCAGACGCGTGACAAAGACGCCCTGACCCGTGAAGGGGTGGAAAAGGTGCTCGACGATCTGAAAAAAATGGATTTCGACTTCATCGTCTGCGACTCCCCTGCCGGCATCGAAACCGGTGCCCTGATGGCGCTCTACTTCGCTGATGAAGCGATCATCACCACCAACCCTGAAGTTTCATCCGTGCGTGACTCAGACCGCATTCTGGGGATCCTCGCCTCTAAATCCCGTCGTGCGGAAAATGGCGAAGACCCGATTAAAGAACACCTGCTGCTCACCCGCTACAATCCGGGCCGCGTGAACAAAGGTGACATGCTGAGCATGGAAGACGTGCTTGAGATCCTGCGCATTAAGCTGGTCGGCGTTATCCCGGAAGATCAGTCCGTGTTACGCGCCTCTAACCAAGGCGAGCCAGTGATCCTTGATACAATGGCAGATGCAGGTAAAGCTTACGCCGATACCGTTGACCGTCTGCTGGGAGAAGAACGTCCTTTCCGCTTCATTGAAGAAGAGAAGAAAGGTTTCCTCAAACGCCTGTTCGGAGGATAAG
>NZ_CDRQYH010000047.1:0-30406 GCF_977039595.1 Enterobacter sp. | reverse complement strand
GACGGCGAAAAGATAACTTGTCATACAACTTTAAAAGGTGAGTGACATCACAAATGTATGATTATTTGTGGGGACATTCGTCGCTGCGGGCAAAGCCAGTAATGGCGCGGCCTGCAGCAGGGTTTGTTCCAGTGAGGGGAATGAATTTGTTGGCGTTTATTGATCTCACTCACGAAAAAAGCTTCGGTGGGTGGAAATTGGTGTGATAACTTTGCAGCATATGAACATACGCTTTCTGACGCTCCCGTAATGAGGAAGACGATAATGACGCCGTTTATGACCGACGATTTTCTGTTAGATACCGAATTTGCTCGCCGCCTGTACCACGACTACGCAAAAGACCAGCCGATTTTCGATTACCACTGCCACCTGCCGCCGCAGCAGGTTGCCGAAAATTACCGTTTCAAAAACCTGTATGACATCTGGCTGAAGGGTGACCACTATAAATGGCGCGCCATGCGCACCAACGGCGTCGCTGAGCGCCTGTGTACCGGTGACGCCAGCGACCGCGAGAAGTTTGACGCCTGGGCTTCGACCGTTCCGCACACCATCGGCAACCCGCTCTACCACTGGACGCATCTTGAGCTTCGCCGCCCGTTTGGTATTACCGGAACGCTGCTCTCCCCAGCGACCGCCGATGAAATCTGGGAGCGCTGCAATGCGCTGCTGGCGCAGGATAACTTCTCCGCGCGCGGCATCATGAAGCAGATGAACGTGAAGATGGTGGGCACCACCGACGATCCGATTGGCTCTCTGGAGCATCATGCCGTTGTCGCCAAAGACACCTCTTTTGATATCAAAGTGCTGCCAAGCTGGCGCCCGGACAAAGCCTTCAACATTGAGCAGGCTACCTTCGCCGACTACATGGCGAAGCTGGCGGAAGTGTCCGATACCGACATTCGTCGTTTCGCAGACTTGCAAGCCGCGCTGACCAAACGTCTGGATCACTTCGCGGCGCACGGCTGTAAAGTTTCTGACCACGCGCTGGACGTGGTGCTGTTTGCGGAATCAAATGAAGCCGAGCTGGACAGCATTCTGGCACGTCGTCTCTCCGGTGAATCGCTTAGCGAGCACGAAGTGGCGCAGTTCAAAACGGCGGTACTGGTGTTCCTCGGTGCCGAATACGCGCGTCGCGGCTGGGTACAGCAGTACCATATCGGTGCGCTGCGCAATAACAACCAGCGCCAGTTTAAGCTGCTTGGTGCGGATGTAGGCTTCGACTCCATCAACGACCGTCCGCTGGCAGAAGAGCTGTCCAAACTTCTGAGCAAACAGAACGAACAAAATCTGCTGCCTAAAACCATCCTTTACTGCCTGAACCCGCGCGATAACGAAGTGCTGGGTACCATGGTCGGCAACTTCCAGGGCGAAGGGATGCCGGGCAAGATGCAGTTCGGCTCCGGCTGGTGGTTCAACGATCAGAAAGACGGTATGGAACGTCAGATGACGCAGCTGGCGCAGCTTGGCCTGCTAAGCCGCTTTGTCGGCATGCTGACCGACAGCCGCAGCTTCCTGTCCTATACCCGTCATGAATATTTCCGCCGCATTCTGTGCCAGATGATTGGCCGCTGGGTGCACGCAGGCGAAGCGCCAGCGGATATCCAGTTGCTGGGCGAAATGGTGAAAAACATCTGCTTTAACAATGCGCGTGACTACTTCGCCATTGAACTGAACTAGGGCCGTTTGAGGTTGATATGCAATACATCAAAATCCATTCGCTGGATAATGTGGCCGTCGCGCTGACGGACCTCGCTGAAGGCGACGTGGTGACCGTTGATAACCAGAGCGTCACCCTGCGTCAGGCGATTGCTCGCGGACACAAGTTTGCCGTGAAGCCTCTCGCTAAAGGGGACAACGTCATTAAGTACGGTCTTCCGATTGGGCATGCGTTAGCGGATATCGAGCCGGGTGAACATATTCATTCTCACAATACCCGCACCAATCTGAGCGATCTGGACGAGTACAGCTATCAACCTGATTTACCCGCGGAAGAGCGCCAGGCTGCAGATCGTGAAGTACAGATCTACCGTCGCGCTAACGGTGAGGTGGGGATCCGCAACGAGCTGTGGATCCTCCCGACCGTCGGCTGCGTCAACGGCATCGCGCGGCAGATCCAGACGCGCTTCCTGAAAGAGACCAACAGTGCCGAAGGCACTGACGGGGTACATCTGTTCAGCCACACCTACGGCTGCTCCCAGCTGGGTGACGACCACATCAATACCCGCACCATGCTGCAAAACATGGTGCGCCACCCGAACGCGGGTGCGGTGCTGGTGATCGGCCTGGGCTGCGAGAACAATCAGGTGGACGCCTTCCGCGAGACGCTCGGTGAGTTCGATCCTGAGCGCGTGCATTTTATGGTGTGTCAGCATCAGGACGACGAAGTGGAAGCGGGCGTTGAGCAGCTTCATCAGCTGTATGACGTGATGCGCCACGACAAGCGCGAGCCGGGCAAGCTGAGCGAGCTGAAGTTTGGTCTGGAGTGCGGCGGGTCTGACGGCCTGTCCGGCATCACCGCCAACCCGATGCTGGGTCGCTTCTCGGATTACGTCATTGCCAACGGCGGCACCACTGTGCTGACCGAAGTGCCGGAGATGTTCGGCGCAGAGCGTATTCTGATGAGCCACTGCCGCGACGAAGAGACGTTTGAGAAGACCGTCACCATGGTGAACGACTTCAAACAGTATTTCATTGCCCACAATCAGCCCATTTACGAGAACCCGTCACCGGGTAACAAAGCGGGCGGGATCACCACGCTGGAAGAGAAATCCCTTGGCTGCACTCAGAAAGCGGGCGCCAGCCAGGTGGTTGACGTTCTGCGCTACGGCGAGCGCCTGAAAACGCACGGTCTGAACCTGCTGAGCGCGCCAGGGAACGATGCGGTTGCCACCAGCGCGCTGGCGGGAGCCGGCTGCCATATGGTGCTGTTCAGCACCGGTCGCGGTACGCCGTACGGCGGTTTTGTGCCGACGGTGAAAATTGCCACCAACAGCGAGCTGGCGTCGAAGAAAAAGCACTGGATCGACTTTGACGCGGGCCAGCTGATCCACGGCAAGGCGATGCCGCAGCTGCTCGATGAATTTGTTGATGTCATCGTGGAAATTGCCAGCGGCAAGCAAACCTGTAACGAGAAGAACGACTTCCGCGAGCTGGCGATCTTTAAGAGTGGTGTGACGCTTTAAATAGGGAGCGGGCTGGTGCCCTCACCCTGACCCTCTCCCACAGGGAGAGGGTACAAACACTAAAAACGGCAACCTTAGGGTTGCCGTTTTGCTGTTAACCTCGCAGGGCGTTCTTCGCTAAACGCGCGTCTTCCGCCTGACAGGCCGCTGCGGTAAACAGCACGTCGGTAGAGGAGTTCAGCGCGGTTTCGCAGGAGTCCTGCAGCACGCCGATGATAAAGCCGACGGCTACTACCTGCATGGCGATTTCGTTCGGGATACCGAACATATTACACGCCAGCGGGATCAGCAGCAGGGAACCGCCCGCCACGCCCGATGCGCCACAGGCACACAGCGACGCCACGACGCTCAACAGCAGCGCGGTTGGCAGATCCACCGGAATGCCCAGCGTATGCACCGCCGCCAGGGTCAGCACAGTAATGGTGATTGCCGCACCCGCCATATTCACGGTTGCACCCAGCGGGATCGAAACGGAATAGGTGTCGCGGTCCAGGTTCAGTTTCTCCGCCAGCGCCATGTTAACCGGAATGTTCGCCGCCGAGCTGCGGGTGAAGAAGGCGGTTACGCCGCTTTCGCGCAGGCAGGTCAGCACGAGCGGATACGGGTTGCGGCGGATCTGCCAGAACACCAGCAGCGGGTTGATCACCAGCGCCACCAGCAGCATACAGCCGACCAGCACAACCAGCAGCTGCGCGTAACCCCACAGTGCGTCAAAACCGGTAGTTGCCAGCGTGGAGGAGACCAGCCCGAATATACCGATAGGCGCAAAGCGAATTACCAGCTTCACCATAAAGGTCACGGCGTTGGACAAATCGTTGACCAGGTTTTTCGTGGTCTCGTTGCCGTGGCGCAGCGCGAAGCCCAGACCAATCGCCCAGACCAGGATGCCAATGTAGTTTCCGCTCATCAGCGCGGTGATGGGGTTAGAGACCATGCTCAACAGCAGGCCCCGCAGGACTTCGACAATCCCGGACGGCGGCGTGATATCACCGGCCGCGCTGGTCAGGTGCAGCGTGGACGGGAACAGGAAGCTAAACACCACGGCCGTTAAGGCAGCCGAGAAGGTTCCCAGCAGATAAAGGAACAGAATGGGGCGAATATTGGTTTTTTGTCCGTGCTGGTGGTTGGCAATTGACGCCATGACCAGCATCAGAACCAGTACCGGCGCGACGGCTTTCAGTGCACCTACGAACAGCGTCCCGAGCAGCCCCGTGGCTTCCGCGGCAGGTTTTGACACCATCGCCAGCAGAATACCCAGCACCAGCCCGACCAGAATTTGTTTAACGAGGCTGCCCTGCGCCAGGCGCGCGAACAGACCGCTTGATTGTATGCTCATACATATTTCCTGAGTGAAATTGCGTTCCATCCCGGATGTGCTCTTAGTCACATTTATGTCCGGATGTAAGTAAATGTTTGCCTGGTCGAGTATAGGGAATGCGCGAAAGGAGGGAAGCGTAAAATGCTGGATTTTACGTGTTGCATCATATTTTTTAACTACTGCGTTACAAAAGTGTGTTCACCCTCTCCCTGTGGGAGAGGGCTGGGGTGAGGGGATTACTCCACCTGCTGCTTCTTATCGTGCTGGCGGTTAACCCAGGTATTGATAATCAGCGTCACGATCAGAATGCCAAATACCACGCCGAGCGAAATAGCGATCGGGATATGGTAGAAATCGACGATTAGCATTTTGATACCGATAAACACCAGAATCACCGACAGGCCGTACTTCAGCATGGAGAAACGCTCCGCCGCGCCTGCCAGCAGGAAATACATGGCACGCAGGCCGAGAATGGCGAAAAGGTTAGAGGTCAGGACGATGAACGGGTCGGTGGTTACCGCGAAGATCGCCGGAATGCTGTCCACGGCGAAAATCACGTCGCTCAGCTCAACCAGAATCAGCACCAGCAGCAGCGGGGTGGCAAACAGCAGGCCGTTCTTGCGCACGAAGAAGTGCTCGCTCTCGATCTTGTCGGTCATGCGCAGATGGCCGCGGATCCACTTCACCAGCGGGCGATCGCCAATCGCAGAGCCGTCCTCTTTCGCCAGCGCCATTTTGACCCCGGTGAACAGCAGGAACGCGCCGAAGACGTACAGCAGCCATTCGAACTGGGTAATCAGCCAGCTGCCAGCGAAGATCATGATGGTACGCAGGATAATCGCGCCTAGCACGCCGTACACCAGCACGCGACGCTGCAGGGCAGCAGGCACGGCGAAGTAGCTGAACAGCATCAGCCAGACGAAGACGTTATCGACCGCCAGGGCTTTTTCAATCAGATAACCGGTGAGGAAGGCGAGCGCCTGAGGGTCGGCCACCGCGCGGCCTTCAGTCGAGGCCAGGTACCACCAGAAGGCAGCGCAGAAGAGCAGAGAGAGGGTGACCCACACCAGCGACCAGGCGGCGGCCTGTTTCATGGTCATGCCGTGCGCGCCGCGACGTCCCTGCAAAAAGAGGTCGATCGCCAGCATGATGAGCACGACAACCGCGAATCCGCCCCACAACATTGGAGTGCCGACAGAATGCATACTATTTTCCTTACACATAAAAAACAAAAACGGCCATAGTCAGAAGACGATAGCCGTTAGCTTTTTATGCATAGACCTCGCCTTCCGGCAAGGTCTCACTTACAACCACGAAGGTTGCCCGGCGACCGGATGCGGTATTGCACGCATCGTAATGACGATCCACCGACGAAGAAGTTACTCCCCTTTGCAGGTAACAAAATATGTCAGACCATTGGTTTCGTCAATGGTCTGCGCCGTTTCATTACACAGCTTTACGCGATAACCTCCGCGCCCACGCCGTCTGCAGGGAATACCACGCCGGTCTGGCGGCGGATCTCCGTTTGCAGCTTCGCCGTGGTGCGGCTCACCGCAAGGCCTGGGTGATTCACTTCGTTGTCTTCCACCAGACGGGCGAAGACCTCTGCCTCATAGAGCATAGTGTTAATATGCTGAGGCTGCGTCAGCTCCTGGGCTTTGCCACCTCGCGGGACAAAGCTCACCTTCTGGCACTCGGAGATCTTCTCAATGACCAGCGAGCCCGCTTCGCCCTGAATTTCGCTCGGCAGCACGGAATCGCTCACCTTGGAGTGCTGCAGCGTCACGCTGAAATCACCGTAATCCAGCACCGCGACACCGTGCGCATCCACGCCGCTCTCCAGCAGGCTGGCGGTGGCCGTGACGCCGTGCGGTTCGCCCCACAGGGCCACGGCAGAGGCCAGGCAGTAGAATCCGATATCCATTATCGAGCCGTTCGAGAACGCCGGGTTAAAGGTGTTCGGGTTCTCGCCGTCCAGATAGCGCTGGTAGCGCGACGAGTACTGGCAGTAGTTAATAAAGGCTTTGCGCACCTTGCCGATTTTCGGCAGGGAATGCTGCAGCAACAGGAAATTCGGCAGGCTGGCGGTTTTGAACGCTTCGAAAAGAACCACCTGGTTTTCGCGGGCAAGCGCAATGGCCGCCTCCACTTCCTCAATATTTGATGCCAGCGGCTTCTCGCAAATCACATGCTTTTTATGGCTGAGGAACAGCTTCGTTTGCGGGAAGTGCAGGGAGTTCGGGCTGGCGATATAGACCGCGTCAATGGCGTCGCTTTGCGCCATCTCATCAAGCGAGGTGAAGAGATGCTCAACGAGGTAATCGTTGGCAAAACTCTGCGCCTGCTCAAGGCTGCGGGAATAGACTGCGGTAAGTTTCAGTTTGCCGGTTTCGTGGGCGGCGTCGACGAACTGGCGCGTGATCCAGTTCGTTCCAATGACTGCGAAACGTATCATAAACGTTTACGTACTCCGTAGCGGGGAACCTTTAGCCACTGTAGCACGTCATCATGACAATTCGCGTGCGCTATTCCGCATTACCATTTAACGATAAATGCGTAAGCCACAGGCGGGTATCAAACTCCAGCTGGTGGTACTGCGGCTCCATGTGGCAGCACAGGGAATAGAACGCTTTGTCGTGCTCTTTCTCTTTCAGGTGCGCCAGCTCGTGCACCACGATCATCCGCAGAAAGGCTTCCGGCGCGTTACGGAAAACCGTTGCGACGCGGATCTCCGCCTTGGCCTTCAGCTTGCCGCCCTGCACGCGGGAGACGGCGGTGTGCAGGCCGAGCGCGTTTTTCAGCACGTGGATCTTGTTGTCGTACATCACCTTGTTGATCGGCGGCGCGCTCTTCAGATACCGGCTTTTCAGATCCTGCGTATACTGCCAGAGGGCCTTATCGGTCGCGAAATCGTGGGTGCCGGGATAGCGTTTTTCCAGCACTGCGCCGAGCTTCTGCTCGGCAATCAGGCTGCGAACCTGAGTCAGTAAATGCTCCGGATAGCCCTGGAGATAAGTAAGTTGGTTCATCAAAAGCCCAAATTAATGCGAAAACGGGTATACTCACGCACCCTTTTCAGGGATACGCCAAATTTTACCATTCAGGAGGGCCGATGAGCCACTTAGACAACGGTTTCCGTTCACTCAACCTTAAACGTTTCCCGGAAACGGACGACGTTAACCCGCTTCAGGCGTGGGAAGCGGCGGATGAATATCTGCTGCAACAGTTGGATGAGACTGAAATCCGCGGCCCGGTTTTGATCCTGAATGACGCCTTCGGCGCGCTGGGCTGTGCCCTGGCGGAGCACACGCCGTACAGCATCGGCGATTCCTACTTAAGCGAGCTGGCGACGCGTGAAAACCTGCGCCATAACGACATCGAAGAGTCCAGCGTGAAGTTCCTCGACAGCACCGCGGATTACCCGCAGGCGCCGGGCGTGGTGCTGATCAAAGTGCCAAAAACCATGGCGCTGCTGGAGCAGCAGCTGCGCGCGCTGCGTAAGGTCGTGACGCCAGAAACCCGTATCATCGCGGGTGCCAAAGCGCGCGATATTCACACCTCGACGCTGGAGCTGTTCGAGAAGGTTCTCGGCCCGACCACCACCACGCTGGCGTGGAAAAAAGCGCGCCTGATCAACTGTACGTTCACCGCTCCCGAGCTGGCCGACGCGCCAGAGACCCTGAGCTGGAAGCTGGAAGGGACCGACTGGACCATCCACAACCACGCGAACGTCTTCTCCCGCACTGGTCTGGATATCGGCGCGCGCTTCTTTATGGAACATCTGCCGGAAAATCTGGAAGGAGAGATTGTCGACCTGGGCTGCGGCAACGGCGTGATTGGCCTGACGCTGCTGGCGAAGAACCCGGAGGCCAGCGTGGTGTTCAGCGACGAATCGCCGATGGCGGTGGCCTCCAGCCGTCTGAACGTTGAAACCAATATGCCGGACGCGCTGGACCGCTGCGAGTTTATGATCAACAACGGGCTGTCGGGCGTAGAGCCTTTCCGCTTCAACGCCGTGTTCTGCAACCCGCCGTTCCACCAGAAGCACGCCCTGACGGATAACGTCGCGTGGGAGATGTTCCACCACGCGCGCCGCTGCCTGAAGATCAACGGCGAGCTGTACATCGTGGCCAACCGCCACCTGGACTACTTCCATAAGCTGAAGAAGATTTTCGGTAACTGCGTCACCGTTGCGACGAACAATAAGTTTGTGGTGCTGAAGTCGGTGAAGCTGGGACGTCGTCGTTAAGATTGTTTTGCCTGGCGGCGCTTCGCTTGCACAGGCCTACGGTTTTGTAGGCTCGGTAAGCGCAGCGCCACCGGGCAATGCCCTAGATCGCCAGAGCTAATTTCGTCCCCTGCGCAATCGCGCGCCGCGCGTCCAGCTCCATCGCCACGTCGCACCCGCCGATCAAATGCACCGTTTTACCGGCCTCGCGCAGCGGATCGGCCAGATCGCGCTTTGGCTCCTGTCCGGCACATAAAATCACATGATCCACGCGCAAGAGCTGCGGCTCGCCGCCGATCGTGACGTGCAGCCCCTCGTCGTCGATCTTGTGGTAGCTGACAGCCGGGATCATCTTCACCCCGCGTGAGAGTAGGGTGGCGCGGTGGATCCAGCCGGTCGTTTTGCCCAGCCCTTCACCCGGCTTGCTGGCCTTACGCTGCAGCATCACGATCTGGCGCGGGCTTTTCGGCAGTTGCGGCCCTTCCGGGCGTAATCCGCCGGACTGGCTGAGGCTGGTATCAATACCCCATTCGACGCAAAACTCGGCAATGTTCTGGCTGGTCGCCTCGCCCGGCTGGCTCAAATACATGGCGGTATCAAAGCCGATCCCGCCGCAGCCGATAATCGCCACCTTCTCGCCAACCGGTACTTTGTCACGCAGCACGTCGAGATAGCTCAGCACTTTTGGATGATCGATACCCTCGATCGCAGGCGTGCGCGGTACGATCCCGCTCGCCAGAATCACCTCATCGAAATCAGTCAGATCCGCCGCGCTGACAAACTGGTTAAGCCGCAGCTCGACGCCCGTCAGTTCGATCATCCGGCGGTAGTAGCGCAGCGTTTCATAAAACTCCTCTTTGCCCGGGATCTGTTTGGCGATATTAAACTGCCCGCCGATCTCCCCGGCTGCATCAAACAGCGTCACGCTGTGCCCGCGCGAAGCGGCATTCACCGCAAACGCCAGGCCCGCCGGGCCAGCGCCCACGACGGCCAGGCGTTTTTTATTGACCGCCGGAACGATCGGCATTTTGGTTTCATGGCAGGCGCGCGGGTTGACGAGGCAGGAGGTGACCTTGCCGACGAAAATCTGATCCAGACAGGCCTGGTTACAGCCGATGCAGGTGTTGATCTCATCCGCGCGGCCGCTTTGCGCTTTGGACAGCAGTTCGGCATCGGCGAGGAACGGCCGCGCCATCGAGACCATGTCGGCATCGCCGCGCGAAATCACATCGTCCGCCACCTGCGGATCGTTAATGCGGTTGGTGGTGACCAGCGGAACGGACACTTTGCCCTTCAGCCTGCGCGTTACCCAGCTGAAAGCCGCGCGCGGCACCGGCGTGGCGATGGTCGGAATGCGCGCCTCGTGCCAGCCAATCCCTGTGTTGATAATCGTGGCACCCGCGGCTTCAATCGCCTGCGCCAGCTGCACGGTTTCGTCAAACGTGCAGCCGCCCTCCACCAGGTCGAGCATCGACAGGCGGAAGATGATGATAAAGTCCGTGCCCGCACGTTCGCGCACGGCGCGCACGACTTCTACAGCAAAGCGCATCCGGCGGGAATAGTCGCCGCCCCATTCGTCGTCTCGCTGGTTGGTGCGGGCGGCCAGAAACTCGTTGATCAGGTAGCCTTCGGAGCCCATCACCTCAACGCCGTCATAGCCCGCCTCACGCGCCAGCGCGGCGCAGCGGGCGAAGTCGTCGATCAGCGTCAGGATCTCGTCGTGGGTGAGGGCGTGAGGTTTAAAGCGGTTGATCGGCGCCTGAATGGCCGATGGTGCGACCAGGTTAGGCTGGTAGCTGTAGCGTCCGGTGTGCAGGATTTGCAGGGCGATTTTACCGCCCTCGCTGTGCACCGCGTCGGTCACAATGCGGTGGTACGGCAGCTGCGACGCATCGTTCAGCACCGCGCCGCCCTCCATGCCGACGCCGGAAGGGGCTGGGGCTACACCCCCGGTGACAATCAGCGCCACCCCGTGGCGGGCGCGTTCGGCATAGAAGGCCGCCAGACGCTCGGCCCCGTCCGGATGCTCCTCCAGCCCGGTGTGCATCGAGCCCATCAACACGCGGTTTTTAAGGGTGGTAAACCCCAGATCGAGGGGGGCGAATAACGACGGGTAGCGGCTCATAGTCTCTTCCAGTGTAAAATTATTGTTATGTGGTCGGATGAGTTACTAATTTAGCCAGCGGCAGCGGAAAGGTAAAAGCGGGATCGAATGATTGTGATAGATCTCAAAGAACTTCCCCGGTGGCGCTGCGCTTACCGGGGCTACAAAACCCCAGGACAGATAAGCGTAGCGCCGTCCGGCGTTATTTACGGCGCTGCTGCCCGTACCAGCCCCGGAGCCTGCCACATCGAGGTCGTCAGCCCGCTGTCCACCAGCCCGAGCTGGTCGGCGTACACCGCCTGCCATTTCTGCATCATGCCGTCGTACAGCTCCCGGTATTGCGGGTTCGGCGTGAACTCGCGGCTCCACTTCACAAGCCGTTCGCCCGTCGAGGCCATATCGGCGAACAGCCCCGCGCCAGCACCTGCCGCAATCGCGCAGCCGAGCGCCGTCGCCTCTTTCACTTCCGGCACGCGCACCGGCAGGCCGGTGACGTCGCTTAAGATCTGGCTCCACAGAGCGCCTTTGGAACCGCCGCCCGCAAACACCAGGCTTTCAAACGTTACGCCGGAGAAGCGCGAAATCTGCGCCAGGTTGCAGGCCGAGACGATCGCCGCATTCTCCTCCAGGGCGCGGAACAGCGTCGCTTTGTTGCATTTTTCCGGGTCGATGGAGAGGTTAATAAACGACGGCGCGGCGTGGTACCACTGCTTAAAATGCATCGCGTCGGAGAAGATCGGCATCACCCCGTGGGAACCCGCCGGCACGCGGCTCGCCATCTCTTCCAGCAGGGAGTAGGTGTCCATCCCCATACGATCGGCAATCAGCTTTTCCTCCGCGCAGAAGGCGTCGCGGAACCAGCGCATGGTCAGCCCGGTAAAGAAGCTGATCGACTCCGCCTGCGCCATGCCGGGAATGACGTGCGGGTTCACGCGGATGTTCATCTCAGGATCGGTGCGCACCTGCGGCAGGTTGACCACCTGCTGCCAAAAGGTACCGCCCAGTACCGCCGTTTGTCCGGCGCGGACCACGCCCAGCCCCAGGCAGCCCAGCTGCACGTCGCCGCCGCCCATCACCACCGGCGTGCCTTCGCGCAGGCCGCTCTGCAGCGCGGCCTCCCGGTTTATAGCACCCAGTACGGTGCCGGTCTCTTTCACCGGGGAGAGGATATCGGCGCGCAGCCCGGCCATGTCGAGCAGCGCCGGACGCCAGTTGCGGGAAAACAGATCCAGCATGCCGGTGGTGCCCGCGTTAGACGGGTCGACCGCCAGCTCGCCGGAGAGCTTCGCCGCCAGCCAGTCGCTGATCATGGTGATGGTCGCGGCGTTGCGGTAAATATCCGGACGATGGTGCGCCAGCCACAGCAGGCGCGGCATGGCGCTCAGCGCCAGCGTCTGGCCAGAAACCTCATACACTTCGGATTCAAAACGGTCATCGTGGATCTCTTTGAGTTCGGCCACTTCGCGGCTGGCGCGGGCGTCGACGTTAGCGCAGGCCCAGATGGCCTCGCCGTTGCGGTCATACAGCACGATCCCTTCGCGCATTGAACAGCAGGCAACGGACTGAATATCTGCCGCGGTCAGATTCGCGCGCGACAGCGCCTGATGAATGCACCGGCAGGCCAGCTGCCAGTTGGTCTCGAGGTCGAACTCCATCGACCCCGGCACGTTCTCAACGCTCAGGTGCTTCCACTCGGCCTGACCGACGGCAATCTGGTTGCCCTGTAAATCGAAAATAACGGCGCGAACGCTGCCTGTCCCTGCATCTAACGCTAAAAGGTAACTCATGAGCTTGCCTCGCTGTTAGCGCAGGGCGGGCTCTCATTTGGCCAGAGCCAGCACCGCGCGGGCTGTCGTCTCCTCCGTCACCAGGCCATTGATACGTCGACCCTTCAGTGCGGCATAAATCGCATCGGCTTTCTCTTCCCCTCCGGCTACGCCAAGGATGGTGGGCAGCTGCGCCAGCTCATCAAGCGAGACGCCGAGTAATTCTTTATGGATCTCCAGCTCCTCAACGCATTCACCTTCGGCATTGAGGAAATAGCCGAGAATGTCGCCGACCGCGCCTTTGCGGGCATACATCAGCTGTTCACCTTCGCTGATATAGCCGGATCGCAGTATCGTAGCGTCGCGGCGCTGGTTCACCGAACCAATGCCAACCACCGCGACGTCGGCGGCGGTGGCGGCGAGGATCACGTCCCGCACGCTGGTCTCGCGTTTTAAGATCCCGGCCACTTCGGCGGAAGACACGCGAAGCGGGGCGGGGATCATGCTGACGCTGCAGGCCGCGTCCAGCTGTCCAATACCGGTCATATATGGCCCGACGCCGCCGGAGAGCGTCACGAGGCGGATTTGCTGCGAGCTGATAAAGCCGCTCAGGTGCTGCAGGCTGCTCATGGTGGTTTCACCAAACCCCACAGCCAGCAGCTGGCCGGGTTCCAGCACGCCCATCAGCGACTGCGCCGCGCCAATGCCCAGCCGCACGTTCATCGGCGGCGTATTTAAGGCGGGCATCACGCGCACCAGCTTCAGGCCAAAGCGCTGCTGTAGCTCGGTTTCCAGCGACAGGCAGCCCTCGTAGCGGGAGTTAATCTGCACGCGGATCACCCCTGACTGACGGCCTTTTTCCAGCAGGCGAGAAATCTTCAAACGCGGCAGCCCGAGCCGCTCGCCGATATCGTTCTGAGTCAGCCCGTCGTGGTAGTAGCACCAGGCTACGCGCGCCACCAGCTCCTCTTCCGCCAGCGCCAGCCCGGCAAACCGTCCTTCTTCCGCAGTACGTTTATCGCTCATAGTTGAACTCTTATAAAAATTTAGATCATATGTTCGTGATGACGCGGAGGGAAAGTGTGAGCCACGCGACAAAACGGATCATTTCGATCGTTTCTGGTTTATCTGAATCTCAATCTATAAAACTGTGATCCCTGCACGGTTGTAAATATAGTTCACCGTCTACGCTTTTGAACATTATTAAATCTAAAAATCATTTGTTCAATAGCGGAGCGATGATGACACCACTTCTCGACGCGCGGAATATCAGCAAGCAGTTCTCAGGCGTGCCGGTTCTGAAAGGCATTGATTTCACGCTGCTTGCGGGCCAGGTGCACGCGCTGATGGGCGGAAACGGCGCGGGAAAATCGACGCTGATGAAGATCATCGCCGGAGTCGAGACGCCGGACAGCGGTGAACTTTCCGTCGAGGGGCAGTCATATGCGCGGCTGACGCCCGTGCAGGCGCACAGGCTCGGCATTTACCTGGTGCCGCAGGAGCCGCTGCTGTTCCCCAACCTTACGGTGCGGGAAAACATCCTGTTCCGCCTGCCGCGCGAACGCGATCGGGAAAAACGGCTGGAGGAGAAGCTTGAGCAACTGCATTGCCAGCTCAACCTCGACGCCGCCGCCAGCACCCTGGAAGTGGCGGATCAGCAGATGGTGGAGATCCTGCGCGGATTAATGCGCAACGCCAGGATCCTGATCCTCGACGAGCCCACGGCCTCCCTCACGCCGGGCGAAACCGAACGGCTGTTTCGTCAGATCCGCGCCCTGCAGGCACTCGGCGTCGGGATCGTCTTTATCTCCCATAAGCTGCCGGAAATTCGCATGCTGTCGAGCCACGTCTCGGTGATGCGCGACGGCGCGGTGGTGCTGAGCGGCGAAACCGCGCAGTTTGACGATAGCGCCCTGATCGCCGCCATGACGCCGGTGAGCCGCGAGAAATTCCTGAGCGATACGCAAAAGCTGTGGCTGGCGCTGCCGGGCAACCGCCGCACCCAGCCGCAGGATTTTCCGGTGCTGCGGGTAGAGGACCTGACCGGAGAAGGGTTTATCGATCTGAGCCTTGAGATCTACGCCGGAGAGATCGTCGGCCTTGCAGGGCTGGTCGGATCCGGGCGCACCGAATTTGCCGAAACCCTCTACGGCCTGCGGCCGGTACGCGGGGGACGCATCTGGCTGGAGAACCAGGAGATCGCCAACGAGCCGGTGCGCTCGCGGCTAAACAGAGGCCTGGTGTACCTGCCGGAAGACAGGCAGGTGTCCGGCCTGTTCCTCGACGCGCCGATCCGCTGGAACACCGTGGCGCTGAACGAGCCGTCGCTCTGGCAGCAGCGGAAAAGAGAGTCCGCGGTGGTGGAGCGCTATCACCGGGCGCTGGGGATCAAGCTCAACCATGCGGATCAAACCGTGCGCACGCTCTCCGGCGGCAACCAGCAGAAGGTGCTGCTTGCACGCTGTCTGGAAGCCAACCCGTTATTGCTGATCGTCGACGAGCCGACGCGCGGCGTGGACGTCTCGGCGCGCGCCGATATCTACCAGCTCATCAAAAGCGTGGCGGCGCAGAACGTGGCGGTGCTGATGATCTCAAGCGATCTCGATGAGTTTCCGGGCCTCGCGGACCGCGTGCTGGTGATGCACCAGGGCGTGCTCAGCGGTGAACTGCCGCGCCATGCCGTCAGCCTCGATCGCATGATGGAGCTGGCGTTCGGAGGGCAAGCATGAAGATCTTACTGAAAAACCGCGAGCTAAGCGCGTTTCTCGCCATTCTGGCGCTGTTCGCCGTGCTGGTGGCGCTTAATCCCTCTTACTTCAGCCTGCAGACGCTGGGGATGATTTTCGCCAGCTCGCAGATCCTGATCCTGCTGGCTATCGGCGCGGCGCTGGTGATGCTGACCCGCAATATCGACGTTTCCGTGGGTTCAACCGTCGGGCTGTCCGCCATCGCCGTCGGCGTGGCGCTGAACGGCGGCTACAGCCTGCCCGTTTCCATTCTCTTCGCACTGTCGATCGGGGCGCTGGCCGGGGCGTTCAACGGTTTTCTGGTGGTGGGGCTGCGCATTCCGGCGATTGTCGCGACCCTCGGCACGCTGGGGCTGTACCGCGGGGCGATGCTGCTCTGGACGGGCGGAAAGTGGATTGAAGGGCTGCCGCCGGGGTTGAAATCCCTCTCTGAGCCTGCGGCAATCGGCGTATCGCCCCTTGGAATGGTGGTGTTGACCATCGCGGCCACAGGCGCGTGGACGCTGTCGCGCACCGCGTTCGGGCGTGATTTCTACGCGGTGGGGGATAACCTCGCCGCCGCGCGCCAACTGGGCGTGGCGGTGAACCGCACCCGCATGATCGCCTTCACCCTCAACGGCATGCTGGCGGCCTGCGCCGGGATCGTCTTTGCCGCGCAGATTGGCTTTGTGCCCAACCAGACCGGCAGCGGGCTGGAGATGAAGGCCATCGCCGCCTGCGTGCTCGGCGGTATTTCGCTGCTGGGCGGCACGGGGACGCTGATTGGCGCGCTGCTCGGTGCGTTCTTCCTGACGCAAATCGACACCGTGCTGGTGCTGTTCAGGCTTCCTGCCTGGTGGAACGACTTTATCGCCGGGCTGGTGCTGCTGGGCGTGCTGGTGCTCGACGGGCGTCTGCGCCAGGCGCTGGCGCGGCATCAGCGGGCGCTGAAGTACGGTCGCTTCCAGCCGGGTAACAGAGGGGGAAAGCACGTCACCCCCTTTCCCAAACGTAAAAAAGAGGTGGCGTAAATGAGGCTTAACTGGGAAAGCGCGCTGCTCATTTTGCTGGTGCTGGAGATCCTGCTTTTCGGGGCCATCAACCCACGTATGCTCGATATCAACATGCTGCTTTTCAGCACCAGCGACTTCATCTGCATCGGCATTGTGGCGCTGCCGCTCACGCTGGTGATTATCAGCGGCGGGATCGACATCTCCCTCGGCTCGACCATCGGCCTGTGCGCCATCGCGTTGGGGGTGATGATGCAGGCGGGCTGGCCGATGGCGGTCGCCATTCCGCTGACGCTGCTGCTCGGCCTGCTGTGCGGGCTGATGAATGCGGCGCTGATCCACTACACCGGCATCAGCCCTTTGGTTATCACCCTCGGCACGCTCTACCTCTACGGCGGCGGGGCGCTGCTGCTCTCCGGCATGGCGGGGGCCACGGGCTACGAGGGAATCAGCGGTTTCCCGGACGGCTTCACGGCGTTCGCTAACCTCACGGTGTTGGGCCTGCCGATCCCATTGGTCTTGTTCGCGGTAATCACCGTCTTCTTCTGGCTCATTACCCACCGGGGGCGCTTTGGCCGTCATCTGTTCCTGATTGGCCAAAATCCGCGTGCGGCACGCTATGCGGCGCTGCCGGTGAACGGCATGCCCTACGCGCTGTACGGCCTGGTGGGCGTTGCCTCCGCGATTGCCGCGCTGGTCATGGTCTCCTATTTCGGCTCCGCGCGTTCGGATCTTGGGCGCGATTTACTGATGCCCGCGCTCACCGCCGCCGTGCTCGGCGGAGCCAATATCTACGGCGGTTCAGGTTCGGTTGTCGGTACGGCGCTGGCGGCGCTGCTGGTGGGCTATCTGCAGCAGGGTTTACAGATGGTCGGTATCCCCAACCAGGTGTCGAGCGCGCTGTCAGGGGCGCTGCTGGTTGTGGTGGTGATGGGACGTTCGCTGAGTCTGCACCGCGAGTGGGTGCGTTCTCTCTTTAGAAAACTATCCGGAGCGTAAGATGAAAACAAAACTGCTCGTCCTGGCAATGGCCCTCAGCTTCGCTTCGGCGCAGGCGGCGGACCGCATTGCCTTTATCCCGAAGCTGGTGGGCGTGGGCTTCTTCACCAGCGGCGGCAACGGCGCGAAAGAGGCGGGGAAAGATCTTGGCGTGGATGTGACCTACGACGGCCCGACCGAGCCGAGCGTTTCCGGCCAGGTGCAGCTCATCAATAACTTCGTCAACCAGGGCTATAACGCCATTATTGTCTCCGCCGTGTCGCCGGACGGGCTGTGTCCGGCGCTTAAGCGCGCGATGCAGCGCGGCGTCAAGGTTCTAACCTGGGATTCCGACACCAAGCCGGAGTGCCGCAGCATCTACATCAACCAGGGAACGCCGGAGCAACTCGGCGGCCTGCTGGTGGAGATGGCGGGCAAGCAGGTCACCAAACCGAATGCCAAAGTGGCGTTCTTCTACTCAAGCCCCACCGTCACCGACCAGAACCAGTGGGTGAAAGAGGCGAAGGCCAAAATCGAGAAAGATCATCCCCAGTGGCAGATCGTAACGACCCAGTTTGGCTATAACGACGCCACCAAATCGTTGCAAACCGCCGAAGGGATCTTAAAAGCCTACCCGGATCTGGATGCGATTATCGCCCCGGACGCCAACGCGCTGCCGGCGGCGGCGCAGGCGGCGGAAAACCTGAAGCGGGAAGGGGTGGCGATTGTCGGGTTTAGCACGCCGAACGTGATGCGCCCGTACGTTGAGCGCGGCACGGTGAAGGCCTTCGGCCTGTGGGACGTGGTGCAACAGGGCAAAATTGCGGTCAATGTCGCCGATCGTTTGCTTAAAAAAGGCGATCTTAACGTCGGCGACAGCGTGGACGTAAAAAACATCGGGGCGCTGAAGGTCGAGCCGAACAGCGTGCAGGGCTACCAGTATGAGGCGAAGGGCAACGGCATCGTGCTGCTGCCGGAGCGGGTGGTGTTCACCAAAGAGAACATCAGCAAATACGATTTCTGACGGGGGAGCAAATGGCTGATTTAGACGACATCAAAGACGGTAAGGATTTTGGCATCGGCACGCCGCAGGTCAACGTGCCGTTCACCCTGAAGGGCTGCGGCTCGCTGGACTGGGGCATGCAGTCCCGCCTGGCGCGCATCTTTAACCCAAACAGCAACCGCACGGTGATGCTGGCCTTTGACCACGGCTATTTTCAGGGGCCAACCACTGGCCTTGAGCGTATCGATCTCTCCATCGCGCCGCTGTTTGGTGAAACCGACGTGCTGATGTGCACCCGCGGCATCCTCAGGAGCCAGGTACCCGCCGCGACGAACAAACCGGTGGTTCTGCGCGCCTCCGGCGGTAACTCGATTCTGGGCGAACTCTCCAACGAGTGCGTGGCGGTGGCGATGGAAGACGCGTTGCGCCTGAACGTCTGCGCGGTGGCGGCGCAGGTGTACATCGGAAGCGAGTTTGAGCATCAGTCGATCAACAACATCATCAAGCTTGTCGATGCAGGGGCGCGCTACGGCATGCCGACGCTGGCGGTAACGGGCGTGGGGAAAGAGATGGCGCGTGACGCTCGGTATTTCTCGCTGGCAAGCCGCATCGCCGCCGAAATGGGGGCGCAGTTCGTTAAAACCTACTACGTGGACGAGGGCTTTGAAAAAGTGACCGCCAGCTGCCCGGTGCCGATCGTCATCGCCGGGGGCAAAAAGCTGCCGGAGCACGAGGCGCTGGAGATGTGCTGGCGCGCGATCGACCAGGGGGCATCCGGCGTGGACATGGGGCGCAACATCTTCCAGTCCAGCGCGCCGCTCGCCATGCTCAAGGCGGTGAAAAAAGTGGTGCACGATAACTGGAATGCCCGTGATGCGTTCCAGTTCTGGCAGGAAGAGAAACAGGGAGAAGCAAAATGAACGTGACGCTGGTGGAGATTAACATTAAGCCCGAGCGGGTAGACGAGTTTCTGGAAGTGTTTCGCGCCAACCACGAGGGCGCAATCCTGGAGCCGGGGAACCTGCGTTTTGACGTATTGCAGGACCCGAGGGTAAAAACCCGGTTCTTTATCTACGAAGCCTATAAAGACGAAGAGGCGGTGCTGGCTCACAAGCAAACCCCGCACTATCTGGCGTGCGTGGAGAAGCTTGAGGAGCTGATGTCTGAGCCGCGTAAAAAGCGCAGCTTTGTTGGGCTGTTGCCGGAGTAACAGGCGTTATAAAAGTGTTGTAGGCCGGGTAAGCGCAGCGCCACCCGGCATTTTTCAAACCAGCTCCAGATGGGCAAGTAATCTCGCGAGCGCTTCACGTGGCTCACCCTGAACCGTCTGCAACGGGAACGGCAACGCGGGTGCAGCCACTTTTCCCATCATCTCTGCCGCCGCCGCGATAACCCGTAAGCTGCCATAGCGACGGAACAATTCCCACAGTGGCTCTAACCGCTCGGATTGGGCAGTCTCTTTCGAACGGGCAATCGCCAGCGCTGTTTGCGGGAACAATCCGCCGAGCACCGAGTACCAGACGTCAAACCCGGCCTGCAGGGCAGAGGCCGCTCGCCAGTCGCCGGCGATGCCCAGCGTGACTGTCTCAGGAAGACGGTCGCGTACCTGCGACAGGTCTTCCGGCACGCGACCAAGCTTAATGGATCCTACATTCGGCAGGCCCGCGACGGCAAATAACAATTCA
Source organism: Enterobacter sp. (assembly GCF_977039595.1). Lineage (NCBI taxonomy): Bacteria > Pseudomonadati > Pseudomonadota > Gammaproteobacteria > Enterobacterales > Enterobacteriaceae > Enterobacter > Enterobacter sp. Next base: position 10,406 of record NZ_CDRQYH010000047.1, on the reverse strand, counting down.
TCGCTAAACGCAAACCCGGTGGTGGCCGGATTATCGTAAATGCACAACGGTATGGAGAGCTGGCGGGTCACCGTTTCATAGAGATTAAACACTTCGTCTTCCGTTAATCGCTGGTAGGACACGGGGGCCATCAGCACGCCGGAGACACCTGCCGCCTGCGCGTCGTCAGCCAGACGCAGTATATCGTCCAGCCGGAGTGCGCCAATGCTGACGATGACCGGAATATCATCAGCATGCGCCACCGCGCAGCGTGCGATCCGACCACGCTCTTCTACGGTCAGATAGGCATAGCTTCCCGTTGAGCCGAGAATGCCCAGAGAATCCACGCCAGCGTCGACCACGGGGCGCAGAAGATTGATGAAGGATTGCTCGTCAAACGTCCCCTCTTTCAGGGGCGTTAACGGAAAAGCGCTTAACCCGTAAAACATCGTGTTGTCCTCTTACAGCGTCAGCATCTGAACCTGAGCCGTGGCCCCCGGCATCAGCCGCTGCAGGTTGTTGGCCAGCTCATCTCCCGCCTCATCCAGCGCCGCAAGCGGCATCGACGGCAGGCTTTCAAGAATAAACCACATGGATTGCGCCTGGCTATCGAGGCGCGTCCGTATCCCCTGGCGCCAGTTCCAGCGGCGGCAGGTAACGCCAGTATCGTCGCGCCAGATAACCTCGCCCGGTTCCGGATGTTCCACCACCGGTTGTCCCTCTTTGAAGGTATCAAATGGCTCGCTGCCGTCGGCAAGCGTCAGACGCGGCGTGCCCGAATAAGCCGCGACATTTTCTCCGCCGACCGGAATGGCGTAGCGAATACTCACCGCGTTATAGATATCCACCACCGAATCCAGCGGCGGCAGCGAGCCATCTTTCAGGACCCGCTTACGCAGGGCGGATGCCGAGCAGGGCGTGCGTTTCGGTTTCGCGCCGAAGGCTTTAAACACTTCATCCCAGCCTGAAAGGTGTGCATCAGCCCAGGGCACATCATCATTAAGCATCTGCTGGCAGGCCTGCGCCAGCGCGGCAGCCGCCACCTCCGGATGGGTAATTGGCGCAGCTTCAACCAGAATGCTCAGCGCCCGAAAGCCTGGGGCAATCCCGGCAAGACGTGAGTCTATTGACGGCGTAACGAGAGACATAAATAATCCTGTATTGACTGTTTTATACCATGGTAGTGACCAATGACTGATAAAGTCAATATAATGACTGCGCACGGGGCCGATGTTGCCCAGGTAAGCCTGGCCGTCGCGAACCGCATACGCAACTGGCGCAAAGAGAAAAAGCTGTCTCTTGACGAGCTGTCCCGCCGCGCAAGCGTCAGCAAAGGCATGCTGGTAGAGATCGAAAAGGGCGCAGCCAACCCCAGTATCGCCATCTTATGCAAACTGGCTGCCGCGCTCGGTATCTCAGTGGCGGATATCGTTAACGTCTCCAGCGAGCCGCTGGTGCATGTTATCGAAGAAGAGACTATTCCGGTGCTGTGGCAGGGCGCACAGGGTGGACGCGCCAGACTGCTGGCGGGAACGGCAGGCCCGGATATGATTGAGTTATGGCAATGGGAGATGCAGCCGGGGGAGCGTTTTACCTCTCCGGGGCACCCGGCGGGAACCTTTGAGCTGCTGCACGTGAACGAAGGCGTTTTAACGCTGACGGTGGATGAGACGGTGACCCAGGTTAACGCTGGCGCATCGGCTGTGGCGAAAACGGAAGCGGCGCACTGCTACGCCAATGAGGGCGATACCGTGCTTCGCTTCACCATGACGGTGGCGGAATTTCACCGCTAAAAAACCGGGCCTACAAACGCCTATAGGCCCGGTGATTTTTTACGCCTCTTCCACGCTCACCCGCAGCGCTGCCAGCGCTTTACGCGCCGCTTTCAGCACCTGCTCGCACTGCTCAATCGTCAGCGTAAGCGGCGGTTCAATGCGGATAGTCTTCGAGTTGTTGAGCGTCCCGGCCACCAGCACACGCTGCCTGAACATCTCGCTCGCGAAGCTGTAGCCGATTTCGTTATCAACGAACTCAATCGCCATCAGCATCCCTTTGCCGCGCGCCTCCTGTACAAGGTCAGGGTATTCCCGGCCCAGCTGGCGGAAGCCGTCCAGCAGCATGTCGCCTTTCTGCTCCGCCTGCGCGGGAAGGTTTTGTTCCAGCAGCACGTTGATGGTCGCAAGAGCCGCCGCGCAGGCCAGCGGGTTACCGCCAAAGGTGGTGGTATGCAGGAACGGGTTGTCGAACAGCACCGAGAACACCTCTTCAGTAGCAACCGTCGCGCCAATCGGCATCACGCCGCCGCCAAGCGCCTTCGCCAGGCACAGTATGTCCGGCTGCACGTTCTCGTGCTCGCAGGCAAACATCTTGCCGGTGCGCCCCATCCCGGTCTGAACTTCGTCGAGGATCAGCAAAGCGCCAAACTCATCGCACAGCTGACGCACGGCAGGCAGATAGCCCTGAGGAGGGAGGATCACGCCGCCTTCACCCTGAATCGGCTCCAGGATCACCGCCGCCACGTCATCGCCGGTTTTACGGCATTCACTGAGCACGGTGCGCATGGCGTTAATGTCGCCGAACGGCACGTGGCGGAAGCCCGGCAGCAGCGGCATAAACGGTTTGCGGAAGGTGGATTTGGCGGTAGCGGACAGTGCGCCCAGGGATTTACCGTGGAACGCGCCGCTGGTAGCGATAAAGGTGAATTTCCCGCGCGGCGACTGGTACGCTTTGGCGAGCTTTATCGCCGCTTCGACCGATTCCGTGCCGCTGTTGCTAAAGAAGCTGTATTTCAGTTTGCCGGGCGTTAAGGCCGCCAGCGTTTTCGCGAGCATGGCGCGAAGCGGGTCGAGCAGTTCCTGGCTATGGAGAGGTTGTTTCGCAAGTTGATTCTGTACGGCGGAAACCACAACTGGATTACGGTGCCCCACGTTGAAGATACCAAAACCACCAAGGCAATCGATAAACTCCTGTCCCTGGGTGTCGACAAGCGTGTTAAGACTCCCCGCTTGCCACTCTACGGCTCCGTAATCCCCGCCGGCGGTAACAGATTTGCGATACTCCAGAAACCCTGGATTGACGTGTTCTTTAAAGTAATCGATGACCTCTCGGTTAAGTTGTTTCATCTCCTCATGATCAAGCGTTCGCTTCTCAATGAGATTCAGTGCGTGCGCGGTACAGGCAAGAGCCGAGGCGCTGGAAGGTAACCTGTTCAAAATGTGCTCCCGGGGATCGCGTATCACATGATACTGGTTTAAGTATTGCAGGGATTACGCCACTTCAGATGCCTTAACGAAAATCGGGATAAACGCCAGGTTAAAATAATGTTGCACAATATTTAATCATGCCGAAGCAACCGAAACGGGATTTAGCGGTACAGGACAGATAAAGATAATTGGGGGCGAAAAAGCGCAACTGCACTAAAGAAGTGCATTCGGTGCAACTTAAGTGGGCGTTAACTGGTCATGCTTTATAGGTAATTTCTTTGCGAAAGTATTTGAAATCAATGAATTATAAAATCGTACAAAAAGTATGGTTTAAGTGAAATCTGCGATCTTCATCAAGTTTAACAACTAAAGATAAATTGTTTACCGCCGAAAAAACATTGACCCACAAAATTAACATTCAAATAACCTGCAAGGGATGCCCACGATGTCCTCTCCAACCTATGTCACCCAGAATGAATATTCACTGGACGATGACACCACCTTAATGTCTACCACAGACGTCCACAGCTACATCACGCACGCCAACGACACTTTTGTGCAGGTGAGCGGCTACCAGCTTGATGAGCTGACGGGCCAGCCGCACAATCTGGTACGCCACCCCGACATGCCAAAAGCCGCGTTTGCCGATATGTGGTACACGCTGCAGCAGGGCGAACCGTGGAGTGGGATTGTCAAAAACCGGCGCAAAAACGGCGATCACTACTGGGTGCGTGCTAACGCAGTGCCGATGGTGCGCCACGGGCAGGTCACGGGCTATATGTCCATTCGCACCAAAGCCACGGCGGAAGAGATTGCCACCGTGGAACCGCTCTACCGGGCGCTCAACGACGGGAGCTGTAAGAAACGTGTGCACAAGGGGCTGGTGGTTGGAAAAGGCTGGCTGGGCAAACTGCCAGCCATGCCGCTGCGCTGGCGCGTGCGCAGCGTGATGGCGGTGCTCTTTGCCCTACTCGCCTCCACCCTGGCGGTGACCTCCGCCGGGTGGATGCCGCTCGTTGCTGCTGCGGTGGTGATGCTGCTGGGGACGCTGCTCTTTGAGCAACAGATTGTCCGCCCGGTAGAGAATGTGGCTCGACAGGCGCTGAAGGTCGCAACCGGTGAGCGCAACAGCGTGCAGCATCTGAACCGCAGCGACGAGCTGGGGCTGACGCTGCGCGCGGTAGGGCAGCTTGGCCTGATGTGCCGCTGGTTGATTAATGACGTGTCGAGCCAGGTGGTTAGCGTCCGTGACGGCAGCGACAGGCTGGCGCAGGGAAATGAAGATCTGAACGATCGGACGCGTCAGACCGTAGCGAACGTGCAGCAGACCGTCGCGACAATGAATCAGATGGCCGCATCCGTTCAGAGTAACTCCGAAACCGCCGCCGAGGTGGACAAACTCTCCGTGGCCGCGAGCAGCGCGGCGACAAAAGGAGGCAATGCGATGCAGACCGTCGTTAAAACGATGGATGATATTGCCGACAGCACGCAGCGAATTGGCTCAATTACCTCCCTGATTAACGACATCGCTTTCCAGACCAATATTCTGGCGCTGAACGCGGCGGTTGAAGCGGCTAGGGCAGGCGAGCAGGGCAAAGGTTTTGCCGTGGTCGCGGGCGAAGTCCGCCATCTCGCCAGCCGCAGCGCCAGTGCCGCGAATGATATTCGTAAACTCATTGATGCCAGCGCCAGCAAGGTGCAGTCCGGCTCTGAGCAGGTGCATGCCGCAGGCCGTACGATGGATGATATTGTGGTACAGGTGAAAAACGTGACGCAGCTTATCGCCCAGATCAGCCACGCGACCTCCGAGCAGGCAACCGGACTCTCTGAGCTGACCCGCGCGGTGGCTGAACTCGACAGCATTACGCAGAAAAACGCCGACCTGGTCGAGGAGAGCGCACACATTTCTGCGATGGTGAAGCATCGCGCCGGACGTCTCAAGGATGCGGTGACTGTGCTTCATTGAGCCAGTAATGTTCCAAAAAAAGCCGTTTATTTCGTAAGGAATAAACGGCTTTTTATTTTCTGCTTGTGACTATTAATGTATTTTATTGTTAATCTAATATTAAATAACTAAAGAAAGTACCTCAGTTATTTATCCCTGCCTAAGTCAATTATCCAGAAGGCTATTTTGAAAAATGCCTCTCTGGTGGTCTGGTAACGATCAATGGGGCAATATTAATAGCCTCTACCTATCCATTGTGTGGGTTATGAAATAAAAAAACGATCAAACTCATAAAGTTAGCGAAATCGTTACCGATAACAGCGATCGTCTGAGAAATAATCACATCGATGGAGAAAATATGTTCTTACATGACGTAAAGATCGGCACGAAATTATTTCTGGCGTTTGGGTTCTTTATTGTCCTGATGGCGATCAGCGCGAGCCTGTCTCTGCTGAGTCTGAACCGGGCTAATAACGGGATGCAATCCATTATTACCAGTGATTATCCGACCACGGTAAAAGCGAACCAGTTAATTGATAACTTCCAGGAATTTATTAGCACTCAACAGCTGATGCTGCTGGACGAGCAGGGCACCTACACTGGGCAATCTCAGCAGCGCCTGAAAGAGATCAGCGAGCATATCACGGTGATCCTGGGAGAGCTGAACACCGCGTTGCAGGATCAAAAGTCTCAGCAGGTGCTGGCGGAGATCCGCAGCGTGCGTCAGCAGTATCTGGACTCGCGCTACCGCATTTTGCAGGCGGTGCAGAACAACAATCGTGCGGGCGCCATTCAGGAGATGATGACCACCACCCTCGCCGTGCAGCAGGCTTATAAAGCGAAGGTGAAGGAGCTGATTACCATTCAAAACAGCGAGATGCAGAGCGCTGGCGCGCAGGTGGAAGGGGATTTCCGGTCTAACCGCCTGCTGCTGATACTGATCACCCTCTTTAGCGTCGCGGTCGGCAGCCTGATTGGCTGGTTCATCGTGCGTGCTATCACCCGCCCGCTCGGCGAGGCGGTGCATTTTGCTAAAGCGATTTCAGAGGGCGACCTGACCGGCAGCATCACGCCGCACGGCAAAGACGAAACGGGTCTGCTGCTGCACGCGCTAATGGAGATGAAAACGCGACTGCTGGACATCGTGCAGCAGGTGCAAACCGGCTCGGAGAATATCTCCAGCGCAGCCGCGCAGATTGTCGCCGGGAATCAGGATCTGGCTGCGCGCACGGAAGAGCAGGCAAGTTCCGTTGAACAGACCGCCGCCTCGATGGAGCAGATTACCGCGACGGTGAAAAATACCGCCTCGCATACCGGGGAAGCGACCAACCTCTCGGCTGATGCCGCCACGGTGGTCAAAAACAACGGTGAGATGATGAAGCAGGTGACCAGCAAAATGCGCCTGATTAACGAGACGTCCAACCGGATGTCCGACATTATCGACCTGATCGACGCCATTGCTTTCCAGACCAACATTCTGGCGCTCAACGCGGCGGTGGAAGCGGCGCGCGCCGGTGAGCACGGTCGCGGTTTTGCGGTGGTGGCCGGTGAAGTGCGTCAGCTTGCCCAGAAGAGCGCGTCGTCTGCCAGCGAAATCCGCGAGCTGATTGAGAGCTCTACCAGCCAGACCCAGGACGGGATGAACCTGGTTGAAAAAGCGAGTGCGTTGATCAACGGGATGGTCGGCAACGTGGAAGAGATGGACGTGATTCTGAGGGAAATCCGCCAGGCCAGCCACGAGCAGACGGAAGGTATCTCGCAGATTAACAGCGCGATTGGCCTGATTGATGCCACCACCCAGCAGAACTCCGCGCTGGTGGAGGAGTCCGTCGCGGCGGCGGCATCGCTTAACGAACAGGCGATGCACCTGAAAGAGCTGGTACGCGTCTTCCGCGTGAGCGAGCACGCTCCGGCTTAATCCAGCTGGGAGATCTCCAGCGCCGCGCGGTCAATCACGCCGATAATCTGCTTGAGCTGCGCGTCGCTGAGCTCTCCCTGATTCACCTTCAGGTCTAACACCGCTTTGAAGTTATCCAGCGCCCGCTTCATCTGCGGGTTTTTGCGTAGCTGAAAACCGACAGAACGCGCTTTGATACGCACCTGGATCTGTTCCAGCTGTTCCCGGTTTTCGTCCAGCCAGCGTTGTCCTTCAGCGGTAATCGCAATCTTCTTACGACCGTTCTCTTCTTCCGTAATGGTGATAAACGTCTGATCCTGAAGATAATCCAGGGTTGGATAGATGACCCCTGGGCTCGGGGTGTAATTCCCTTGGGTCAGGTTCTCAATCTCTTTGATCAGCTCGTAGCCGTGGCTCGCGTTGCGGGTCAGGATATCCAGAATCACCAGCCGCAGATCGCCGTGGCCGAAAAAGCGCGGCCGCCGCCCGCCGCCCTCATGTTCGTGTCGCATAGTATGTCCTTCATTTTGATATATCTAAAGTGTATCTAAGATATATTCAGATGCAATCTAAAAGATCTTGCATTTTTACTTATTAGTAATCATTATCATTTGAAAATTGATTTAGATATATCGTATTCACCAGAGAAGGGGCTAAAAATGGCAACTACCCGTTACCCACAGCGCGTTCGTAATGACCTGCGTTTTCGCGAGCTGACGGTACTCCGCGTTGAGCGCGCCAGCGCGGGTTTCCAGCGCATTGTTTTAGGCGGCGAGGCGCTGGAGGGCTTTAGCTCCCGCGGTTTCGACGACCATACCAAAGTCTTTTTCCCGGCACCCGGGGCGACGTTCGTGCCGCCAGTGGTTACCGAAGAAGGCATCGACTGGGGCGACGGCGTGCGTCCGCAGGCGCGCGACTATACGCCGCTCTACGACGAGGCAAATCATGAGCTGGTTCTCGATTTCTTCATTCATGACGGCGGCATTGCCAGCAGCTGGGCGATTGAGGCGAAAGCGGGAGACAAGCTGACCATCGGCGGCCCGCGCGGCTCGCTGGTGGTGCCGGAGGATTACGCCTGGCAGCTGTACGTGTGCGATGAGTCCGGTATGCCCGCGCTGCGTCGACGCTTAGAGAGCATTGCGCAACTGCCGGTTCGCCCGGACGTTCACGCGGTCGTGACGGTTGGGGATGAATCCTATAAGGACTATCTGGCGCACCTGAGCGAGTTCAACATCACCTGGGTGGTGGGCCACAGCGAGCAGGCAGTCGCAGATCATCTGGCTGCGCTGACCGTTCCGGGGGACGATTACTTTATCTGGCTGACCGGGGAAGGAAAGGTGGTGAAAAGCCTGAGCCGTCAGTTTGAAACCGACGGCATTGACCCACAGCTGGTGCGTGCCAGCGCATACTGGCACGCCAAATAGTCACGCGGCGGAATCCAGCTGCGCTTCGCTCACCTGATGTTCGAGCGAGGCGCGGACCTCGTGCAGCGCTTTCTCCTGCTGAGCGAAGTACGCTTCCATATTGCTCAGCGACGAGACCAGAAGCCAGGACTCCTCTTTCTCCAGCTCCGCCAGCTCATTTACTAAAATGTCGATCTGCTCGCGGACCTGCGCCATTTTTTTGCGGATACGTTCCAGATCGTTCAGCCTGTCGCTTGCCATCAATGGCTCGAAGCCCTGCTGCAGGCGGGCCACCAGCGAACGAATGGCTTTCACATCCCCGCGCTGCTTCGCCTGGTTAAGCTGTACCATCATGTTGTTGGCTTCTTCTTTCAGATCGTCTGCCACCAGATCCGGGTGGCAGAGCTTGCTCGCCTGCCGCCAGAGACGCTTGAGTTCGTTCTGATCTTCTTCCGAAAGATGCTTTCCTTTACGCAGCCGCACTTCGGCATCGTGATGCTGTTCGCGATACTTCTCGTACTCTTCGTTGGCCTCGTCGCGAGCCTGACGCGCAGGCTCTTCTTCACGCGTTAAGCCGCTCTCCAGCTCCAGCGCTTCGGCCAGCAGGTTGGCGATGAGATTACTTTGCTGCTCCAGATGTTTACGCGCCTCGGCTGCCTGCACGGAGTCGGCCGGGAGATCGCGCCAGCGCTGGGTAAGCGTCGCCAGCACCTCTACCGCCTGCGCCATATAGTGCTGGCAGCGACGATAATCTTCCTCGCGACGACGCGCTTCCGCCTGCTGACGACGCAGGTTAAGCTCGGCCAGCGTTTTACGCAGGGCGAGGATCTGCTGCATCAGCGGCCCGAGGCGGGAGAAATAGAGATCGTTGAACTCATCAAGCTGCTGCACCCGCGCGTTGCGGCGGTCAATCAGATCGCGCAGGCGCTCTTCCAGCGCCTTCAGCTCGAGCTTGCTGGCCGCCACCTGCGGATCGCGCCACTGGGTCACGGCGCGCTGGCCCTGCAGCCAGGCGGTAATGGCCGCCATAGCCTCGGTGTAGTTTTTTCCCTCAAGCGCCACGACGATTGCCTGTAGCTCATCGTCAAACGCTTCATTTTTCAGGCGTGTCAGCTGGCTCTGGATGATGTCGTCATCTTCCAGCTCAATGGCATTTTTAATGATTTCTAGCCGTTTGATCGGTGTGCTCATGATGCCTTTCGCTTTGGCGCTTAAGTATTTGAGTTAAGGTTAGTTGTTGTAAAAGCTACAGGAAATAATACACACGGATGATGATCGGCGCGATGGGGGATTTCTTTAGAATTTACAGAGTGTGAAGATGGGTGCTTAACAGGAGAATAAGAGAGTTGCTTTTTAAGGTTAAATATAAGCAATTGAAATATAAGGTGATAATCTCTAAAGCAAGGCGGATCCCTACGCAAAATACGCAAGTAAAGGCATTACGGTTCGGTAAAATATCTGCAGATTAGGCAGTAGGCCAAAGAGATGGGTACCAGATGGATACCAGTTCCCGTCTTGGGGGGCGGGCAGTGTTGGGGTAAGAGAAGGAATACTCAGGCAGCAGGCAGGACAATCCTGGCCGTGAATACGGCTTGCGTAAAATTATCTTATTTCACGTTAGATCCAGGCATAGCTACACGCCAGTTGAGCATCTGTATATCGATTGAAGGCACATATCGTTTCTAACGAATCTATGCTGGACATGCGTGAGTGTTTTAACATGGTGAGATTGTCGCAGCTTTAAGATAGGGCCAACCCCTGGAGATTACGGGGTTGGCTTTTTTTTGCGCGCGTGAGGGCTGTTGATTTCCCTGCTCCCATCAGAACCAACGATTATGTTTTACATAAAAATAGGGCTTTGTTGAATAAATCAGATTTCGGGTAAGTCTCCCCCGTAGCGGGTTGTGTTTTCAGGCAATACGCACGCTTTCAGGCATACCTGCTTTCGTCATTTTGTTCAGCGCTCGTACCAGGGCCAT
>NZ_CDRQYH010000046.1:0-31391 GCF_977039595.1 Enterobacter sp. | reverse complement strand
GCTGTGGAAGCACTTTCAAATTTTGGAGCGGGAAACGAGACTCGAACTCGCGACCCCGACCTTGGCAAGGTCGTGCTCTACCAACTGAGCTATTCCCGCAAATCTGCACTGCTTTTGTTGCTGTCGTAACGTGTAATTCTCTGTCGTTACGGGAGGCGCATTATACGAGAAATCCTTTTAGCTGCAACCCCCCTTAAAGCGATTTTTTCGAAATTCAGTTCAAATGCTTATTTAATCGGCAAGCTGCACAATTTAACGACAAAAACCCGGCCACGCAAGGCGCCGGATCTCAAAATCACAGCTTAATAAAGTTTTCGCGGTAGTAAGAAAGCTCCGCCACGGACTCTCGGATATCGTCCATTGCCTGATGCGTCCCCTGCTTTTTAAAGCCGTCGAGAATTTCAGGCTTCCAGCGACGCGCCAGCTCTTTCAGCGTGCTGACGTCCAGATAACGGTAGTGGAAGTAAGACTCGAGCTCCGGCATGTACTTAAACAGGAAACGGCGATCCTGGCCGATGCTATTCCCACAAATAGGTGATTTGCCCGCCGGAACCCACTGTTTCAGGAAATCAAGCGTCGCCAGCTCCGCCTCACGGTCACCCATGGTGCTCGCCTTCACGCGCTCCACCAGGCCACTGCCGGTGTGGGTACGCACGTTCCACTCGTCCATCAACGCCAGCTGGTCATCAGACTGATGCACCGCAATCGTAGGCCCTTCCGCCAGGATATTCAGGTTGGCGTCCGTCACCAGGGTTGCAATTTCAATGATGCGATCGCGCTCGGGATCCAGCCCGGTCATTTCGAGATCGATCCAAATCAGGTTGTTTTCATCCGCGCTCATGTTATTTTCCACCCTTCTCGCATAACCGGCAGTAGCAGGTTAACTAGTATTAATTAGAGTGTATCATAGAGGTTTTGCCCCCTACGGGCGACCAGGAGCCAGTGCGATTGAGTAAAAATAAACTCTCCAAAGGGCAGCAGCGCCGCGTGAATGCCAATCACCAGCGCCGTCTTAAAACCACTGCGGAGAAGGTCGATTACGACGACAACCTGTTTGGCGACCCAACGGAAGGCGTAGTCATCAGCCGTTTCGGTATGCACGCTGACGTGGAATCCGCCGATGGTGCGATTCACCGCTGCAACATCCGCCGGACCATTCGTTCTTTGGTGACCGGCGACCGCGTCGTCTGGCGACCGGGTAAAGAGGCGGCGGAAGGCGTAACGGTAAAAGGTATCGTTGAAGCGGTCCATGAGCGTACGTCCGTGTTAACCCGTCCCGATTTCTACGACGGGGTCAAACCGATTGCCGCCAACATTAACCAGATTGTTATCGTATCGGCGATTTTGCCCGAACTGTCACTCAATATTATCGACCGATACCTCGTCGCCTGCGAAACGCTGCAGGTTGAACCGATCATCGTGCTAAACAAAATCGATCTGCTGGACGACGACGGGATGGCCTTCGTCAATGAGCAGATGGATATCTATCGCAAAATTGGTTATCGCGTGCTGATGGTCTCCAGCCACACCAAAGATGGTCTTAAACCGCTGGAAGAGGCGCTTACCGACCGCATCAGTATCTTTGCGGGCCAGTCCGGCGTAGGTAAATCAAGCCTGCTGAACAACCTGCTTGGCCTCAAGCAAGAGATCCTGACCAACGATGTCTCTGATGTCTCGGGTCTGGGCCAGCACACCACCACCGCGTCACGCCTGTACCACTTCCCGCACGGCGGCGACGTGATCGACTCCCCAGGGGTGCGTGAGTTCGGTTTGTGGCACCTTGAGCCGGAACAAATCTTTAACGGATTTGTCGAATTCCATGATTATTTAGGCGCTTGTAAATACCGCGACTGTAAACACGATAACGACCCAGGCTGCGCTATCCGTGAAGCGGTTGAGAAAGGCGAGATCGCGGAAACCCGCTTCGAGAATTACCACCGTATTCTTGAGAGCATGGAAGACGTAAAAACGCGTAAAAACTTTTCTGATTCTGATAACTGACAACTAAGCTAAGCATCGCTAAAATCGTCCCCCTTTTTCAGGTTCCGGCGGCTTAACGCCGGATCAGGAACGACAAAACAATGGCCTGGAGGCTACCTTGTTAAACGCATTTAAACTTTCGCTTCAATACATTCTGCCAAAACTGTGGCTCACTCGCCTGGCGGGCTGGGGCGCGAGCAAACGCGCAGGCTGGCTGACCAAACTGGTCATCGATCTTTTCGTAAAATATTACAAGGTCGACATGAAAGAGGCGCAGAAGCCGGATACCGCCAGCTACCGCACCTTCAACGAGTTCTTCGTGCGCCCGCTGCGCGACGAAGTGCGCCCACTGAACACCGATCCTAACGTCCTGGTGATGCCAGCAGACGGCGTGATCAGCCAGTTGGGTAACATCGAAGACGACAAAATCCTGCAGGCGAAGGGCCATAACTACAGTCTGGAAGCGCTGCTGGCAGGTAACTACCTGATGGCGGATCTGTTCCGCAACGGTACGTTTGCCACCACCTATCTGTCACCGCGCGACTATCACCGCGTGCACATGCCGTGTAACGGTATCCTGCGTGAAATGATTTATGTCCCGGGCGACCTGTTCTCCGTCAATCACCTGACCGCGCAGAACGTGCCGAACCTGTTTGCCCGTAACGAGCGCGTCATCTGTCTGTTCGATACTGAATTTGGCCCTATGGCACAGATTCTGGTGGGTGCAACCATCGTAGGCAGCATTGAAACCGTCTGGGCCGGCACCATCACCCCACCGCGCGAAGGCGTGATCAAACGCTGGACCTGGCCTGCCGGTGAAGCGGAAGGCTCTGTGGCCCTGCTGAAAGGTCAGGAGATGGGGCGCTTTAAGCTGGGCTCCACCGTGATTAACCTGTTTGCGCCGGGCAAAGTGAAGCTGGCTGAACAGCTTGAAAGCCTGTCGGTTACCAAACTGGGTCAGCCGCTGGCGGTCTCAACCGAAACCTTCGTGACGCCGGAAGCAGAACCTGCTCCGCTGTCACAGGAAGAGATCAACGCCGAGCACGACGCCAGCCCGCTGGTTGACGACAAAAAAGACGAAGGCTAACAACAGAAGGATCGCTGACGTGCGCCCGATTATCGTTCTACTGATGGCCTGGTGCCTCAGCATGGGGGCGTACGCAGCGACAGCCCCCGACGCCAAACAGATAACCCAGGAACTGGAGCAGGCAAAAGCCGCCAAACCCGCTCAGCCAGAGACCGTCGAGTCGCTCCAGGCTGCCCTGAACGCGCTTGAGGAGCGGAAAGGCTCTCTTGAGCGCGCTCAGCAGTATCAGCAGGTTATCGACAACTTCCCAAAACTCTCGCAGACGCTACGCTCGCAGCTCAATAATTTTCGTGACGAACCGCGCGATGTGCCCGCAGGAATGACCTCCGACGCGCTGAACCAGGAGATCCTGCAGGTCAGCAGCCAGCTTCTGGAAAAGAGCCGCCTTGCTCAGCAGGAGCAGGAGCGCGCGCGCGAAATTGCCGACTCCCTCAGCCAGCTTCCGCAGCAGCAAACCGACGCCCGTCGCCAGCTAAATGAAGTTGAGCGCCGCGTGGGCACGCAAAGCGGCAATACGCCACAGGCTCAGGCCCAAAATCTGGGCCTGCAGGCAGAATCGGCTCGCCTGAAGGCCCTTGTCGATGAGCTTGAGCTGGCGCAGCTTTCCGCCAATAACCGCCAGGAGCTGTCGCGGATGCGCTCTGAACTCGCTCAGAAGCAGAGCGAGCAACTGGATGCGTATCTCCAGGCCCTGCGCAATCAGCTCAACAGTCAGCGTCAACGCGAGGCGGAGCGCGCGCTGGAAAGTACCGAACTGCTTGCAGAAAACAGCGATAACTTGCCTGCCGGCATCGTCGAACAGTTTAAGGTCAACCGCGAGCTTTCTGCCGCGCTGAATCAGCAGGCGCAGCGTATGGATCTGGTTGCCTCGCAGCAGCGTCAGGCCACCAATCAAACCCTTCAGGTTCGCCAGGCGCTCAACACCCTGCGCGAGCAGTCCCAGTGGCTCGGGTCATCAAACCTGCTGGGAGAAGCGTTACGCGCCCAGGTCGCGCGCCTGCCGGAAATGCCGAAGCCGCAACAGCTGGATACCGAGATGGCCCAGCTGCGCGTTCAGCGACTGCACTTTGAAGATCTCCTTAATAAACAGCCGCAAATCCGCCAGATCCGTCAGGCTGACGGACAGCCCCTGACCAGCGAGCAAAACCGTATTCTGGAAGCCCAGCTGCGTACCCAGCGTGAACTGCTGAACTCTCTGCTCCAGGGTGGGGATACGCTGATTCTGGAGCTGACCAAGCTAAAAGTCTCCAATAGCCAGCTGGAAGATGCGCTGAAAGAGGTGAACGAGGCGACGCACCGTTATCTCTTCTGGACGTCCGACGTGCGGCCGATGACCTTCTCGTGGCCGATTGAGATAGTCCAGGACCTGCGCCGCCTGATTTCGCTGGACACCTTCAGCCAGCTGGGACAGGCCAGCGTGATGATGTTCACCAGCAAAGAGACCATTTTCCCACTGCTGGGGGCGTTGATTCTGGTGGGCTTCAGCATTTACTCGCGCAGACATTTCACTCGCTTCCTGGAGCGTTCCAGCTCCAGGGTTGGGAAAGTCACCCAGGATCACTTCTGGCTAACATTGCGCACCGTATTCTGGTCGATTCTTGTCGCCTCCCCGCTGCCGGTGCTGTGGATGACGCTGGGGTATGGCCTGCGGGAAGCCTGGCCCTATCCGCTCGCGGTCGCGATTGGCGATGGCGTCACCGCCACGGTGCCGCTGCTGTGGGTGGTCATGATTTGTGCCACCTTCGCGCGCCCCAACGGCCTGTTTATCACCCACTTTGGCTGGCCGCGTAATCGCGTTGCGCGCGCCATGCGTTACTATCTGATGAGCATCGGGCTGATTGTGCCGCTGATTATGGCGCTGATCATGTTCGATAATCTCAACGACCGGGAATTCTCAGGCTCGCTGGGCCGTCTCTGCTTTATGCTGATATGCGGGGCGCTGGCCATCGTCACGCTCAGCCTGAAACGCGCGGGTATTCCGCTCTATCTCGATAAATCCGGCAGCGGCGAAAACATGTTCAACCGTCTGCTCTGGAACCTGCTGCTTAGCGCGCCGCTGTTTGCAATGCTGGCAGCTGCGGTGGGCTATCTGGCAACGGCCCAGGCGCTGCTGGCAAGGCTGGAAACCTCGGTGGCCATCTGGTTCCTGCTTCTGGTGGTGTACCACGTGATCCGCCGCTGGATGCTGATCCAGCGCCGCCGTCTGGCCTTTGACCGTGCCAAGCATCGCCGGGCGGAGATCCTCGCCCAGCGCGCGCGCGGTGAGGAAGAGCCAAACCACGTCAACAGTACGGAAGGCACGACGGAGGCGGACGAGGTCGAACTGGATCTGGATGCCATCAGCACCCAGTCCCTGCGTCTGGTTCGCTCCATCCTGATGCTGATTGCCCTCCTGTCGGTCATATTCCTGTGGTCAGAGATCCACTCCGCATTTGGTTTCCTGGAGAACATCTCTCTGTGGGACGTGACGTCCACGGTGCAGGGTGTTGAAAGCCTGGAGCCGATCACCTTAGGCGCGGTGCTGATTGCCATTCTGGTGCTGATCATTACCACGCAGCTGGTGCGTAACTTCCCGGCGCTGCTGGAGCTGGCGCTGCTGCAGCATCTGGATTTAACGCCGGGGACGGGTTATGCGATTACGACTATAACCAAATATCTGATCATGCTGTTTGGCGGACTGGTTGGCTTCTCAATGATCGGTATTGAGTGGTCGAAGCTGCAGTGGCTGGTGGCGGCCCTTGGTGTAGGGTTAGGTTTTGGTTTACAGGAGATTTTCGCCAACTTCATCTCTGGCCTGATCATTCTGTTCGAAAAACCGATCCGTATTGGCGATACCGTCACGATTCGCGATCTGACCGGCAGCATCACGAAGATCAACACCCGCGCGACAACGATCAGCGACTGGGATCGCAAAGAGATCATCGTACCGAATAAGGCGTTTATTACCGAGCAGTTCATCAACTGGTCGCTGTCAGACTCCGTTACCCGTGTAGTGCTGACGGTACCGGCGCCATCGGACGCTAACAGCGAAGAGGTCACCCAGATCCTCTACACAGCCGCAGAGCGCTGCTCGCTGGTGATCGATAACCCGGCACCGGAAGTGTTCCTGGTGGATTTACAGCAGGGGATCCAGATTTTCGAGCTGCGTATCTACGCCGCCGAAATGGGCCACCGTATGCCGCTGCGCCATGAGATCCACCAGCTGATTCTGGCAGGCTTCCGCGAGCACGGTATTGATATGCCGTTCCCACCGTTCCAGATGCGTCTGGAAAGCCTGGACGGGCGTAAAACGGGAAGAACGTTGACGTCAGCGGCGCGTACGCGCCCGGCGGGGAGTTTGTAAGATAAGCAGGGCGACCCTCTCCCACGGGAGAGGGTTAACTGCCGTCAGGCGCGATCTACGGTAAATGCAATCACATCGCCAAGCTGCTCTGCGCCCAGGGCCAGCATCACCAGACGATCCACACCCAGCGCCACGCCGGAGCAATCCGGCAGACCCGCTTTTAAGGCTTCAAGCAAATTAACATCAATAGGCTGCTGCGGCAGACCGCGCGCGGCGCGCTTGCGGTTATCCTGCTCGAAGCGCTGCTGCTGCTCGCGGGCATCAGTCAGTTCGTGGAAGCCGTTCGCCAGTTCGATGCCTTTGTAATAGACCTCAAAACGCTCTGCGACACGATGATCTTCGGTACTGATCTGCGCGAGTGAAGCCTGGCTTGCCGGGAAGTGATAGACAAACGTCGGACGGTCTTTGCCAATCTGCGGTTCTACGCCGAAGGTGAACAGCAGCTGCAGCAGCGTGTCGCGATCCTCTTCGGTATCCGCCACGTTGCTCAGATCCAGCTTTGCCGCTACTTCACGCAGTTGGGTTTTATCCGCCGACAGCGGATCGATTTCCAGATGGCGTTGGAAAGCCTGCTGATAGGAGAGCGTTTCGGCTTCTGAACAGTCCAGCACCTGCTGGAGCAGATCGTCTACCTCATTCATCAGGCGGTACATATCATAATGCGGGCGGTACCACTCCAGCATGGTGAATTCCGGGTTGTGGTGACGACCCATCTCTTCATTACGGAAACTGCGGCACAGCTGATACACCGGGCCACATCCCGCTGCCAGCAGGCGTTTCATGTGATATTCCGGGCTGGTCATCAGGTACAAATTCATCCCCTGAGAGTGGCCGGGGCCAACAAAACGGGTTTCAAACGGGACCAGATGAATATCCGTTACCGTTGCCTGACTCATGCACGGCGTTTCCACCTCAAGGACTCCGCGGTCGGCAAAGAAACGGCGGATCTCCGCCATAATTGCAGCGCGTTTTAACAGATTAGGGATGGATGCGCTCGGCTGCCAGGTGGCCGTTTCGCTCATGAGTTGTTCTCCGATTTCAGACAAGGGCACGAAGTCTACTCGTTAGCAGGGGCAGAGACAAATTTTGCGCAGTAAAAAAGTGCATTTCATTTAGGTGAACTTTTTCGTGACGTATTTCATCAATCTTCATGATAAATCGCCGTACAGAACAGCAAAAAAATCGAACACGTCAAATTTCCCTGACATCTACACGGTTATACTGTTTTACCCATAAAGGAGCAGTGGAAACGCTTTCGCAATCGTCCTTTTGGACGGGTGAACTACCTTTAGTTTGTCGCGTTGCGAAATAACAAAAATCTGGAGGAATGTCGTGCAAACTTTTCAAGCCGATCTTGCCGTAATAGGCGCTGGCGGGGCTGGATTACGTGCTGCGATTGCTGCAGCACAAGCTAATCCCAACGCTAAAATCGCATTGATTTCAAAAGTCTATCCAATGCGTAGTCACACTGTGGCAGCAGAAGGAGGATCCGCCGCCGTTGCGCAGGATCATGACAGCTTTGAATACCATTTCCACGACACGGTTGCAGGGGGCGACTGGCTTTGCGAACAGGATGTCGTTGACTACTTTGTGCATCATTGTCCAACGGAAATGACCCAGCTTGAACAGTGGGGATGTCCGTGGAGCCGCCGTCCGGACGGCAGCGTCAACGTTCGCCGCTTTGGCGGAATGAAGATTGAACGCACCTGGTTCGCCGCTGATAAAACCGGCTTCCACATGCTGCACACCCTGTTCCAGACCTCCCTTCAGTTCCCACAAATTCAACGCTTCGATGAACATTTCGTCCTCGACATTCTGGTTGATGACGGACACGCGCGCGGCCTGGTGGCGATGAATATGATGGAAGGCACGCTTGTCCAGATCCGCGCCAACGCGGTAGTGATGGCGACGGGCGGTGCGGGTCGCGTTTATCGTTATAACACCAACGGCGGCATCGTCACCGGTGACGGCATGGGCATGGCGCTCAGCCATGGCGTACCCCTGCGCGATATGGAGTTCGTCCAGTATCACCCAACCGGCCTGCCAGGCTCTGGCATTCTGATGACGGAAGGCTGCCGCGGTGAAGGCGGTATTCTGGTCAACAAAAACGGCTACCGTTATCTGCAGGATTACGGCATGGGCCCGGAAACCCCGCTCGGCGAGCCGAAGAACAAATACATGGAACTCGGCCCGCGCGACAAAGTCTCCCAGGCCTTCTGGCACGAGTGGCGCAAAGGCAACACTATCTCCACGCCGCGCGGCGACGTCGTTCACCTCGACTTGCGTCATCTGGGCGAGAAGAAACTGCTGGAACGTCTTCCGTTCATCTGCGAACTGGCAAAAGCCTACGTTGGCGTCGACCCGGTGAAAGAGCCGATTCCGGTGCGTCCAACGGCGCACTACACCATGGGCGGGATCGAAACCGACCAGCAGTGTGAAACCCGAATTAAAGGCCTGTTCGCCGTCGGCGAGTGTTCCTCTGTGGGCCTGCACGGCGCCAACCGTCTGGGGTCTAACTCGCTGGCAGAGCTGGTGGTCTTTGGCCGCATGGCGGGCGAGCGCGCGATGGAGCGGGCGGCTACAGCAGGCGAAGCCAACGGTGCCGCACTGGATGCGCAGGTTACAGACGTTGAAAAACGCCTGAAAGATCTGGTGAACCAGGAGGGTAACGAGAACTGGTCTAAGATCCGCGACGAGATGGGCCTGTCGATGGAAGAAGGCTGCGGTATCTACCGTACGCCAGAGCTGATGCAAAAAACCGTCGACAAGCTGGCGGAACTGCAGGAGCGCTTCAAGCGCGTGCGCATCACCGATACCTCCAGCGTATTCAACACCGACCTGCTCTACACTATTGAGCTGGGCCACGGTCTGAACGTAGCGGAATGTATGGCGCACTCTGCGCTGGCGCGTAAAGAGTCACGTGGAGCCCACCAGCGTCTGGACGAAGGCTGCACCGAACGTGACGACGTCAATTTCCTGAAACACACTCTCGCCTGGCGCGATGCGGATGGCACCACACGTCTGGACTACAGCGACGTGAAAATCACCACGCTGCCGCCGGCTAAACGCGTGTACGGTGCAGAAGCAGAAGCCGCCGAGAAGAAGGAGAAGGCGAATGGCTGAGATGCAAAAAATGAAGGTTGAAGTGGTGCGCTACAACCCGGAAGTGGACGCCGCACCGCACAGCGCGTTCTATGAAGTCCCTTACGACGAGCAAACCTCCCTGCTGGACGCGCTCGGCTATATCAAAGACAACCTGGCGCCAGACCTGAGCTACCGCTGGTCCTGCCGCATGGCAATCTGCGGATCCTGCGGCATGATGGTCAACAAAGTGCCGAAGCTGGCCTGTAAGACCTTCCTGCGCGAATACACCAAGGGCATTAAGGTCGAAGCGCTGGGCAACTTCCCGATTGAACGCGATCTGGTGGTCGATATGACCCACTTTATCGAAAGCCTGGAAGCCATTAAGCCGTACATCATTGGCAACCCGCGCACGCCGGATCAGGGGCCAAACACCCAGACGCCAGCGCAGATGGCGAAATACCATCAGTTCTCCGGATGCATCAACTGCGGCCTGTGCTACGCCGCCTGTCCACAGTTTGGCCTGAACAAGGAGTTCATCGGCCCGGCCGCCATTACCCTGGCGCACCGCTATAACGAGGACAGCCGCGATCACGGCAAAAAAGAACGCATGGCGCAGCTTAACAGCCAGAACGGCGTCTGGAGCTGTACCTTTGTGGGTTATTGCTCCGAAGTCTGTCCGAAGCACGTCGACCCGGCCGCCGCAATTCAGCAGGGTAAAGTGGAAAGCTCGAAAGACTTTCTTATCGCTACCCTGAAACCACGCTAAGGAGTGCATGATGACGACTAAACGCAAAGCCTACGTGCGGCCTGTGCCGTCAACCTGGTGGAAAAATCTGCCGTTTTATCGCTTCTACATGCTGCGTGAAGGCACGGCGGTACCGGCGGTCTGGTTCAGCCTTGAGCTGATGTACGGCGTTTTTGCCCTCAAGCATGGCCCGGAAGCCTGGGCCAGCTTCGTCGGTTTCCTGCAAAACCCGATCATTGTTGTTCTGAACCTGATCGTGCTCGCGGCCGCGCTGCTTCATACCAAAACCTGGTTTGAGCTGGCGCCAAAAGCGGCGAACATCATCGTAAAAGACGAGAAAATGGGGCCAGAGCCGGTGATTAAAGGGCTCTGGGCAGTGACGATTCTGGTCACTGTGGTCATTCTGTTTGTCGCACTGTTCTGGTAAGGAGACTACTGTGATCAATCCAAATCCAAAACGTTCTGACGAGCCGGTCTTCTGGGGTCTGTTTGGCGCAGGCGGCATGTGGGGTGCCATCATCGCCCCCGTCATTATACTGCTGGTCGGCATTATGCTGCCGCTGGGGCTCTTCCCGGGAGATGCGTTGAGCTACGAACGCGTACTGGCGTTCGCGAGCAGCTTTATCGGCCGCGTGTTCATCTTCCTGATGATCGTCCTGCCGCTGTGGTGTGGCCTGCACCGTATTCACCATGCGATGCATGACCTGAAAATCCATGTCCCGAGCGGGAAATGGGTGTTCTACGGTCTGGCGACCATCCTGACCGTGGTAACGCTGATTGCCGTGGTCACCATCTGACGCTTCAGGCCCGCCATCCGGCGGGCCTTTATTTCTGCATCTTCCCCACCAGCCACTGGGCAAACTCGCGCATTGCGGGGGTTTCTGCCCGTGACTGTAGTCTTGTCAGCCAGTAGCTGCCGAGGTCAATCTGCGTTGCAAACGGCTGCACGATGCGCTCGCTGCTGAGTAACTGGGTAAACATATCGACAGGCGCAATGGCAATCCCTGTGCCTGCCTGCGCGGCTTCCAGCATGGTGACGGACGAATCAAATACCATTACCCGGTGCGTCGGTGAAGGCGGGTTTTCTCCCGCAGCCCGCATCCAGGCGGTCCACTCGTCGCGCCGGTAAGAGCGCAGGAGGGTAAACTTCAGGACATCTGCAGGGGTGTGCAACGCGGCAGCAATGTCAGGCGTGCAAAGCGGCGCAAGCGGTGCGGGGCAAAGAAACGTCGCTTCCGTGCCGTGCCACGCCCCGCCGCCATAACGAATGGCGTAATCAAGTCCTTCAGCCGCCGGATCGACACGGTTGTTATGGGTGGAAAGCTGAAGATCAATATGCGGATAGCAGCGGCGGAAGTCCGCGAGCTGCGAGAATAACACCCCCGTCGCAAATGTCCCGACCACGCCAATTTTGAGCTTCTCCTGCGCGCGCTGGCTGGCAAAGCGATCCAGCATTCCGGCGATACGATCGAACGAGTCATTCAGCACCGGCAGCAAATTCTCGCCTTCGGTAGTCAACATCAGCCCTCGCGAAACGCGAACGAAAAGCTGGCAGTTAAGGTGCTGCTCCAGCGCCTTTACGTGCTGGCTAATCGCGGAATGGGTGACATTCAGCTCAATAGCGGCATGCGTAAAACTGAGGTGCCTGGCGGCTGCTTCAAACGCCCGCAGGGAGTTCAGAGGAAGATAGCTGCGCGTCATGGTCTCGTCCGTTAGAAAAATTAACAGCTCATGCTAAATTTAACCGTTTGTCAGCCATAGTCAAATCCAACAGACTACAGCGGTCTGACGGGCCCGGACACTCCCTTGAACTGCTATTACGGAAGATAACTGATGATGACAAAATCCCTAAGCTGTGCCCTGCTGCTCAGCGTTGCCAGCTCTGCATTCGCCGCACCGATGTCCGAAAAACAGCTGGCTGAGGTGGTGGAACGTACCGTTACGCCGCTGATGAAAGCGCAGGCCATCCCGGGCATGGCGGTGGCGGTGATTTATCAGGGTCAGCCGCACTACTTTACCTTCGGTAAAGCCGATGTTGCGGCAAACAAAGCTGTCACCCCACAAACCTTGTTCGAACTGGGTTCTATAAGTAAAACCTTCACCGGCGTACTGGGTGGCGATGCCATTGCTCGCGGTGAAATATCGCTCGGCGATCCGGTGACAAAATACTGGCCTGAACTGACGGGCAAGCAGTGGCAGGGCATTCGCATGCTGGAGCTGGCAACCTATACCGCAGGCGGTCTGCCGTTACAGGTACCGGATGAGGTCACGGATAACGCCTCTCTGCTGCGCTTTTATCAAAACTGGCAGCCGCAGTGGAAGCCGGGCACCACGCGTCTTTACGCCAATGCCAGCATCGGTCTTTTTGGCGCGCTGGCGGTTAAACCTTCCGGCATGAGCTATGAGCAGGCCATGACGACGCGGGTCTTTAAGCCGCTCAAGCTGGACAATACCTGGATTAACGTTCCGAAAACGGAAGAGGCGCATTACGCCTGGGGATACCGCGACGGTAAAGCGGTCCACGTTTCGCCAGGAATGCTGGATGCAGAAGCCTATGGCGTAAAAACCAACGTGCAGGATATGGCAAGCTGGGTGATGGTCAACATGAAGCCGGACTCGCTTCAGGATAGTTCACTCAGGAAAGGCATTGCCCTGGCGCAGTCTCGCTACTGGCGCGTGGGGGCCATGTATCAAGGGTTAGGTTGGGAAATGCTTAACTGGCCGGTCGATGCCAAAACCGTGGTTAAAGGTAGCGACAATAAGGTAGCGCTGGCACCGCTGACCGCGAGAGAAGTGAATCCGCCGGCACCGCCGGTCAACGCGTCCTGGGTCCATAAAACAGGCTCAACCGGCGGGTTTGGCAGCTACGTGGCATTTATTCCTGAAAAACAGCTCGGCATTGTGATGCTGGCGAATAAAAGCTATCCGAACCCTGCCCGCGTTGAGGCGGCATACCGTATCCTCGACGCGCTGCAGTAAAACATTGCCGGGTGGCGCTGCGCTTACCCGGCGAAACACACCGCACAAAAACCACATTTTCCTTGCCGTCATCTACACTTAACAAAAAACAGTAAGGAAACTCCTATGCGCATTCTGCCTGTTATCGCCGCGGTGACAACCGCGTTTTTAGTGGTTGCCTGCAGTTCCCCTACCCCACCGCCTGGCGTTACCGTCGTCACGCCTTTTGATGCACAACGCTTCCTTGGTACATGGTATGAAATCGCGCGCCTCGACCACCGGTTTGAGCAGGGCTTAGAGAAGGTCACTGCAAATTATAGCCCGATGGATGATGGTGGTATTCAGGTGATCAACCGGGGCTATAATCCCGATCGGGAGATGTGGCAGCAGTCGATTGGGAAAGCATACTTCACGGGCGACCCGCGACGGGCCGCGCTAAAAGTCTCTTTCTTTGGCCCGTTTTATGGTGGCTATAACGTGATCGCGCTCGACAGAGAGTACCGTCACGCGCTGGTCTGCGGGCCGGATCGCGACTATCTGTGGATACTTTCCCGCACGCCAACTATTTCGTCAGAAATGAAACAGCAGATGCTGGACGTCGCGACCCGGCAAGGGTTTGATGTGTCAAAACTGATCTGGGTAAAACAACCCCATTAATGGGTGCTGAGCTTAAGCCCAATGATCCCCGCTACAATCAAGGCGAGGCTGGCGATACGCGCCAGACTCGCTGACTCTCCCAGTAGCAGAATGCCGGTGATGGCGGCCCCCACCGCACCAATGCCCGTCCAGACGGCATAAGCCGTTCCCACAGGCAGCGAGCGCATCGCCCAGGATAACAGGACAATACTCACGATCATCGCGGTTACGGTAATAACGCTGGGCGTCAGACGGGTAAATCCATGGGTGTACTTGAGACCAATCGCCCACACCACTTCGAGCAGACCGGCAATAAAAAGAATGATCCAGGACATTTCAGGCTCCTTAACTTAATAGAAGTTGGGGCCGTCCCCGGTGAAAGAAACGCTTACGGGTCGTCCCGTAAGGCAGAGATTACGCCCCATATTTTGGTTAGCGTGCTATTTTTTTTCAATCTTTTTTTGCTGAACACGTTAAGGCAAGAAATAGCCGCAGTATGGCGCGTAGTTCCGGCATTTAGCACTCATCCGACTTCTCTATGATGATGTGCTTTCTGATGGCAGGAAGCCAAACCACTAGCCGACTGCGAATATAATATGTTCAAAATTCTCTTGATTGACCGTTGTCACTTCACCCGCACGGGGTTTGAAGCATGGCTCAATCATTCCGGTTTGTTCCCGGGACACTACGTTGTGACCGGGCTGAATAATCTGTTCCTTGCCAGGGAGCACATTCTGCAATGGAAACCCACGCTGGTTATCGCCGATCTGTACGGCTTCAGGCAGGATATTCATCATTTTCAGCAGCTCTCGTCCTTGCTCAACGCCAGTGAACGCTTACCGTTTATTTTGTTGCAATCGGGAGAGGACAACGGCATGACCGACTGGCTCGGACAGTTCCCGGTCTGGTCGTCGCTGTTGAAAAACGCCAGTCTCGAAGAAGTGGCAACGACTATAAACGACGCATTAACCTCGCGCTCATGCGCTGAAAGGCCCACGGCAGCCGCCCCGTTGCTGACCCGGCAGGAAGAGAAAGTGCTGACATTGTGGATGGACGGCGCGAGCAATCAAAAGATTGCTGCTCACCTGAGTATCAACGGAAAAACGGTCTATACCTATAAACGTAATATCCGCATGAAATTGCATATGGATACGCGTTTTTCTCCGTTCTTATCCCTGCAGGAATCAAAAAGCTGACGGTACGAAACGGCTGGTCTCGTACCGTGTGTTAATTACTGCTGAGCTTTAGTTGCCGCACCAGAGATTGCGCTACCACCTTCAGAAATATCCTGACCAACGCCACGCGTGGTATTACAGGCTGTTAATACTGAAGAAAGTACCAGGACTGAAAAGATCGCTGCAATTGTCTTCTTAACCATAATATCTTCCTTTTATAGCCAAAGTTGTTTTGTGTATAGCAACTTAAGGATAGACAAGATCCCGCCGGATGATGGAAAAGGAAGCCTTTTTAGGAAAATTAGACGAACTTAGCTGGCGGCGTGAGAAATAATATGACCGAGATCCTGGATATCTTGTCCCATTCCACGCGTGGTGTTACAGCCGGAAAGCAATGCACTGGAAAGTGCTAACAGAAGCAGAATTTTAACGGTACGTTTCATCATCCCTGCCTGCAAAAATCAGGCGCAGCGGGCGCTGCGCCTTCAATCATGACGTAAATTACTTCACGCGGGACACGTATTCGCCGGAGCGGGTATCCACTTTGATCACTTCGCCAGTCTGTACGAACAGTGGAACTTTAACCACTGCGCCGGTAGACAGTTTGGCTGGTTTACCGCCGGTACCTGCGGTATCACCTTTCAGACCTGGATCGGTTTCAACGATTTCCAGTTCTACGAAGTTTGGTGGGGTCACAGCGATAGGCTGACCGTTCCACAGGGTTACGATGCACTCAGCCTGGTCCAGCAGCCATTTAGCGCTATCACCTACCGCTTTCTCATCAGCAGACAGCTGTTCGAAAGTGGAGTTGTTCATGAAATGCCAGAACTCGCCATCGTTGTACAGATAGGTCAGGTTCATATCAACAACATCAGCGCCTTCAGCGGAGTCAGTAGACTTGAAGGTTTTCTCAACACGGGTACCGGTCAGCAGACGGCGCAGCTTAACGCGTGCGAATGCCTGGCCTTTACCTGGTTTAACGAATTCGCTGGCTTCAACCGCGTACGGTTCGCCGTCCATCATGATTTTAAGACCAGCACGAAAATCGTTGCTATAGTACGTTGCCATAAGGCCCTCTAAATTTGTTAACTGGTAGCTAAGCCACAAAATGGCGCATATTGTAACCCTAAACACCCCGTCCAGAGAAGATTGGTTATCGCAACTTGCCGATGTAATCACCAGTCCTGATGAATTGCTGCGTCTTTTAGACCTCGATCAGCACCCAGAGTTGCTTGCCGGCCGCGAGGCAAAGCGCCTTTTCGCCCTGCGCGTTCCCCGTGCGTTTGTGGCGCGGATGGAGAAAGGCAACCCCGACGATCCGCTATTAAAACAAACGCTTACTTCGCAGGATGAGTTTATCACCGCGCCGGGATACAGCACCGATCCGCTGGAAGAGCAGAACAGCGTGGTGCCTGGTTTACTGCACAAATATCTCAACCGTGCCCTGCTGCTGGTAAAGGGCGGCTGCGCGGTAAATTGTCGTTATTGCTTCCGTCGGCACTTCCCGTATGCCGAAAACCAGGGCAATAAACGCAACTGGCAGGTCGCGCTGGACTATATTGCCGCCCATTCAGAGCTGGATGAGATTATTTTTTCCGGAGGCGATCCGCTGATGGCAAAAGATCACGAGCTGGACTGGCTGCTGACACAGCTGGAAGCCATCCCGCACATTAAACGTCTGCGCATTCATAGCCGTTTGCCGATTGTTATTCCCGCGCGGATCACCGACGGACTGGTGTCACGCCTGGAGCAGTCAAGATTGCAGGTGCTGCTGGTGAACCATATCAACCACGGGAACGAAATTGACGATGATTTTCGCGCGGCGATGGCGCGTCTGCGTAAAGCGGGCGTAACGCTGCTGAACCAGAGCGTGCTGCTGCGCGGCGTGAATGACAGCGCCCGCGTGCTGGCTGACCTGAGTAACGCCCTGTTTGATGCGGGCGTGATGCCCTATTACCTGCACGTGCTGGATCGCGTTCAGGGCGCGGCCCATTTCATGGTGACGGATGAAGAAGCCCGGCAGATTATGCGCGAACTGTTAACGCTGGTTTCAGGCTATATGGTGCCGAAGCTGGCACGGGAGATTGGCGGAGAGCCGAGCAAGACGCCGCTGGACTTGCAGCTGCGACAGCACTAGTTTCCCCTCACCCTAACCCTCTCCCACAGGGAGAGGGAAAAAGGCAATCAGTTCGGGCACTTGTAGACCTGGCCGTTCATCTGGCTGGCGGTCGGCACGAAGCTGGACAGCATACTCTGCGTTGGACTGCTCACGCCGTAAATCACGTTCCCGCCCATTGCCGCAGCCTGGTTACGCAGGGCATTCGCCGCACCGCGCATCGAGCCACCTTCTTCGCCATGCTGACCTGACATCCAGTTGCTTTGCTCACCGGTTGCCGTGCCTAACAGCTGGCATTCACTGCCAGGCTTATCTTCCACAAAGCGAACGCCCTGGCCCGCTGCCGACAGCTCATTGCTGGAGCTACAACCCGCCAGCAGCAATGCTGCCCCTACAATCCCTGCACAGACTTTTACGCGCATGTTATTCCTCGTTTTCAATAAGCTGGACAGTAGTTGTCCGTGTGTAAATCTTATACCTAAAAGATGACCAAAAGAAAAACCCCCGAGCATTTCTGCCCGGGGGTTTTTCACATTCTACGACGTAGAGCGCACGATTACATCATGCCGCCCATACCGCCCATACCGCCCATACCAGCAGCACCTAAGTCAGGCGCATCGCCTTTAGGCAGGTCGGTCACCATGCATTCGGTGGTGATCATCAGACCAGCAACAGAGGCCGCATACTGCAGAGCAGAACGGGTCACTTTAGTTGGATCCAGGATACCGAAGTCGATCATGTTGCCGTATTCTTCAGTTGCTGCGTTGTAACCGTAGTTACCTTCGCCCGCTTTCACGTTGTTCGCAACCACAGATGGCTCTTCACCGGCGTTAGAAACGATCTGACGCAGAGGGGCTTCCATTGCGCGCAGCGCAACTTTGATACCTACGTTCTGGTCTTCGTTCTGAGCGGTCAGGCCAGCCAGTTTAGCGGCAACACGCACCAGCGCGACACCACCACCAGCAACCACGCCTTCTTCTACCGCAGCACGGGTCGCGTGCAGAGCATCGTCAACGCGTGCTTTTTTCTCTTTCATTTCAACTTCGGTAGCAGCACCGACTTTGATTACCGCAACGCCGCCTGCCAGTTTCGCTACGCGCTCCTGCAGTTTTTCACGGTCGTAATCAGAAGTCGCTTCTTCGATCTGCTTACGGATCTGACCAACGCGGCCCTGAATAGCGGCTTCTTCACCCACGCCATCGATGATGGTGGTGGTGTCTTTGTTGATCACAACGCGTTTCGCCTGGCCCAGGTCTTCCAGGGTCGCTTTTTCCAGCTCCATACCGATCTCTTCAGAGATCACGGTACCGCCAGTCAGGGTAGCGATATCCTGCAGCATCGCTTTACGGCGATCGCCGAAGCCAGGTGCTTTAACCGCAGCCACTTTCACGATACCGCGCATGGTGTTAACCACCAGGGTCGCCAGCGCTTCGCCTTCAACGTCTTCAGCGATGATAACCAGAGGCTTGCCTGCTTTCGCAACGGCTTCCAGTACTGGCAGCATTTCGCGGATGTTGGAGATTTTCTTATCAGCCAGCAGGATGAACGGGCTTTCCAGCTCAACAGCGCCAGTTTCTGGCTTGTTGATGAAGTATGGGGACAGGTAACCGCGGTCGAACTGCATACCTTCTACCACGTCCAGTTCGTCTTCCAGACCGGTACCGTCTTCAACGGTGATTACGCCTTCTTTACCGACTTTGTCCATCGCTTCAGCGATCAGTTTACCTACGGTTTCGTCGGAGTTAGCGGAGATAGTACCAACCTGAGCAATGGCTTTAGAGTCAGAGCACGGTACGGACAGCGCCTTCAGTTCTTCAACAGCGGAGGCGACAGCTTTGTCGATACCACGTTTCAGATCCATTGGATTCATGCCCGCAGCAACGGCTTTCAGACCTTCGGTGATGATCGCCTGCGCCAGAACGGTCGCGGTGGTGGTACCGTCACCTGCAGCGTCGTTCGCTTTAGAGGCAACTTCTTTCACCATCTGAGCACCCATGTTTTCGAACTTGTCTTCCAGCTCGATTTCACGTGCTACAGAAACACCATCTTTGGTGATGGTTGGCGCGCCGAAGGATTTATCCAGCACTACGTTGCGGCCTTTCGGGCCCAGAGTCACTTTAACTGCATCTGCCAGTACGTTTACGCCGCGGAGCATTTTTACACGAGCGTCGTTACCGAATTTTACGTCTTTAGCTGCCATGTTCTTATTTCCTCAAATTCTCGTGCGTAAATTACGCTTCAACAATTGCCAGAATGTCGCTCTCGGACATGATCAACACTTCTTCATTGTCGATCTTCTCGGATTTCACGCCGTAGCCATCGTTGAAAATTACGATGTCACCAACTTTAACGTCCAGCGGCTGCACAGTTCCGTTTTCCAGGATGCGGCCCTTACCGACAGCGATGATTTCGCCACGCGTTGATTTGGCTGCTGCAGAACCGGTCAGAACGATGCCGCCAGCAGACTTGGTTTCAACTTCTTTACGTTTGACGATCACACGATCATGTAACGGACGAATACTCATTGATAGCTCTCCTTTGAGAAAGTCATTATCAGTTATGGATGACGCCGGCCCGCATGCGGTTTTCCGACTAGTGCCTTGAGAGATGGGGATAGCTTTTTACCCCTTCAAGGGGGAGTTGAAAAAAAAATTTGCGAAAGTGTTACCATCGCCTCTCTTTTGGTACTGGCAGGGCGATGTCAATGAGTGGACTCAAGCAGGAGTTGGGACTGGCGCAGGGCGTCGGACTGCTCTCAACCTCCTTGTTAGGTACGGGCGTGTTTGCCGTACCCGCACTGGCGGCGCTGGTGGCTGGAAATAACAGCCTGTGGGCGTGGCCGGCGCTGATTGTATTGGTTTTCCCGATTGCCATTGTGTTTGCCATCCTGGGGCGGCATTTCCCCAGCGCGGGCGGCGTGGCGCACTTTGTCGGACTGGCCTTTGGCCCGCGGCTGCAGCGTGTAACCGGCTGGCTGTTTCTCTCCGTGATTCCGGTTGGCCTTCCTGCGGCGTTGCATATTGCGACCGGATTTGGTCAGGCGCTGTTTGGCTGGCATAACGAGCAGTTATTGCTGGCCGAGCTGGGTACGCTGGCAATCGTCTGGTGGGTGGGCTCTCGCGGCGCCAGTTCGAGCGCCAACCTGCAGACGCTGGTTGCGGTGCTGATTGTCGCGCTCGTTGTCGCTATCTGGTGGGCGGGCGATATCACCGTAAAGGAGATTCCCTTCCCGGCGGTAACAGACGTCGACCACGCGCAGCTTTTTGCCGCACTCTCCGTCATGTTCTGGTGTTTTGTCGGTCTGGAAGCCTTTGCCCATCTGGCCTCTGAATTTAAGCAGCCTGAACGTGATTTCCCCCGCGCCCTGATGATAGGCCTGCTGCTGGCTGGCACGGTCTATTGGGCGTGTACCGTGCTGGTCTTACACTTCCACGCGTTCGGAGCGGATCTC
The DNA here is from genome assembly GCF_977039595.1 of Enterobacter sp. Lineage (NCBI taxonomy): Bacteria > Pseudomonadati > Pseudomonadota > Gammaproteobacteria > Enterobacterales > Enterobacteriaceae > Enterobacter > Enterobacter sp. Next base: position 10,816 of record NZ_CDRQYH010000046.1, on the reverse strand, counting down.
GCCGCCGCGGCATCGCTACCGGGTATCGTGGTTGATCTGTTTGGTATGAAGGCGCTGTGGATAGCCTGCGTCATCGGCTATCTGGCCTGTTTCGCCAGCCTCAACATTTATATCCAGAGCTTTGCCCGTCTGGTATGGTCGCAGGCGCTCTACAAACCCGAGAATCGTCTCGCGCGCCTGTCTAAACGCCAGCTTCCGCTGAATGCCCTGAATGCCGTACTGGGCTGCTGCGTGGTGAGCACGCTCTGTATTTACGCACTGAAAATCAATCTGGACGCGCTCATCGTCTACGCCAACGGCATTTTCATCATGATCTACCTGCTGTGCATGCTGGCGGGATGCCGTTTGCTAAAAGGTCGCTATAAAGCTCTGGCGGTCGTCGGGGGTGTGCTCTGCCTGCTGCTGCTGGCGATGGTGGGCTGGAAGAGTTTGTACGCAATTGTCATGCTGGCAGGGCTGTGGGTGTTTTTGCCGAGGCGCGGTGCGCTCCCGGAGGCCCGGTAAGCGAAGCGCCACCGGGCAAAAACATTACCGATCGTCTTTATGGTCTAAACGGTCGTGCTGTTCATCCTTACGCTGATACTCCCCTTCGAAGGTATCGCCCGGTCCGGTGCTAAATCCGCCCCCCGGCATTCGGCTAAAGCGCAGATGCGGCAGCAGCTTCATGGTCAGGTGTTTTTGCACCGGCGGCAGAAGCAGCAGAAGGCCGAGGAAGTCGGTAAAGAACCCCGGAAGGATCAGCAGCAGCCCCGCAATAATCAATGACACGCTTTTGATCATCTCTTCCGCGGGGCTTTCCCCTGCGGCCATCTTCTGCTGCATTATCAGGAAATTTTTGAAACCTTGGTTACGCACCAGCGACATGCCGATGACGGAGGTGAAAATCACGAGAATCAGCGTCAGCAGGACGCCCAGCACATGGGCAACCTGGATAAAAATGGAAATCTCAATGTAAACATAGAGGAAGAAAGCAATAAACGGTATCCAGCGCACTGGCATCTCCTGTATGGCAAGGGCCGTCGGCCCCTGTCTGAATGTGTTCGCGACGCGCGTTTGTATGAAATGGTGACGGTTAGCGAAAATTCAATCAGTTTGCACGGATATTTTTTTGGAAATTTTAAAGCGGTGACCCATTTCACAGATTAATAATTATCATGGAATCGGCTCGATAATAAGTGATCCAGCTTACGGCAATTCGCTATCATCAGCATATGATCTCGAGCATCTGGCTGATTGAGGGAATAATCGTCGGCCAGAAAATATTCAAAACCACATAAATACTGTGTGTTTAGTACAATCCATCGGCAGCTTGAAAAGAAGGTTCACATGTTAAACAACATTCGTATCGAAGAAGACTTGTTGGGTACCAGGGAAGTTCCAGCGGATGCCTACTACGGTGTCCACACTCTGAGAGCGATTGAAAACTTCTACATCAGCAACAGTAAAATCAGCGACATCCCTGAGTTTGTCCGTGGCATGGTGATGGTGAAGAAAGCCGCAGCCCTGGCCAACAAAGAGCTGCAAACCATTCCTAAAAGCGCGGCAAATGCGATTATCGCAGCCTGCGATGAAGTGCTGAACAACGGCAAATGCATGGACCAGTTCCCGGTTGACGTCTATCAGGGCGGTGCGGGCACCTCCGTCAACATGAACACCAACGAAGTACTGGCAAACATTGGCCTGGAGCTGATGGGTCACCAGAAAGGTGAATACCAGTACCTGAACCCGAACGACCACGTCAACAAATGCCAGTCTACCAACGACGCCTACCCTACCGGCTTCCGTATCGCGGTGTATGCCTCCGTGGTGAAACTGGTGGATGCAATCAACCAACTGGGTGATGGCTTCCAGCGTAAAGCGGTTGAGTTCCAGGACATTCTGAAAATGGGTCGAACCCAGTTACAGGATGCGGTGCCGATGACCCTCGGCCAGGAATTCCACGCGTTTAACGTACTGCTGAACGAAGAGACCAAAAACCTGCTGCGCACCTCCGAGCTGCTTCTGGAAGTGAACCTGGGCGCCACCGCCATCGGTACGCGTCTGAACACCCCGGATGGCTATCAGCAGCTGGCGGTACAGAAACTGGCTGAAGTGTCTAACCTGCCGGTTGTGCCTGCAGAAGACCTGATTGAAGCCACCTCCGACTGCGGCGCCTACGTCATGGTACACAGCGCGCTGAAACGTCTGGCAGTGAAACTGTCCAAAATCTGTAACGACCTGCGCCTGCTCTCTTCCGGTCCGCGCGCTGGCCTGAATGAAATCAACCTGCCAGAGCTGCAGGCCGGTTCATCCATCATGCCGGCCAAGGTGAACCCGGTGGTGCCAGAAGTGGTGAACCAGGTTTGCTTCAAAGTCATCGGTAACGATACGACCGTGACCATGGCCTCTGAAGCGGGTCAGCTGCAGCTGAACGTGATGGAGCCGGTGATTGGCCAGGCGATGTTTGAATCTATCCACATCCTGACGAACGCCTGCTACAACCTGCTGGAAAAATGCATTAACGGCATCACGGCCAATAAAGAAGTCTGTGAAGGTTATGTCTACAACTCCATCGGGATCGTCACCTACCTCAACCCGTTCATCGGTCACCACAACGGCGACATCGTCGGTAAGATTTGTGCCGAAACCGGTAAGAGTGTACGTGAAGTAGTACTGGAGCGCGGGCTGTTGACCGAAGCCGAGCTGGACGATATCTTCTCGGCCCAAAACCTGATGCACCCGGCATATAAAGCGAAACGATATACCGATGAAAGCGAACAGTAACCGTTCAGGCTAGGCTTCTTAAGGCACGTCACTTGTGACGTGCCTTTTTTCTTTTTAGGCGTTACCAAAATACAACAATTCAATATCAACTTGTTAATAAGCAAGGCAGGTCCTTATGTTTGGAGCAGAACTCGTCATCGTCTTGTTGGCGATTTATTTGGGAGCACGACTCGGGGGTATCGGCATCGGTTTTGCCGGCGGTCTTGGAGTGCTCGTTCTTACCCTTATCTTTCAGATTAAACCCGGCGCTATACCGTTCGACGTTATCGAAATCATCATGGCTGTTATTGCCGCTATTGCCGCCATGCAGGTGGCAGGCGGTATGGACTACCTGGTAAGCCTGGCGGAGCGTATGCTGCGCCGCCATCCAAAATACATTACCTTCCTTGCTCCGCTGGTGACATGGTTTATGACCATTCTCGCCGGTACTGGCCACACCGCTTTCTCTACGTTACCGGTGATTACCGAAGTGGCGAAAGAACAGGGTATCCGTCCGTCGCGTCCGCTCTCCATTGCGGTCGTCGCGTCCCAGATCGCCATTACCGCTTCACCGATTTCCGCGGCGGTGGTCTTCTTCGCCGGTATCCTTGAGCCGATGGGCGTGAGCTACCTGACGCTGCTGGCGATCTGTATCCCGGTGACGCTGATCGCGGTGATGATTACCGCCGTGCTGTGTAACTTCCTCGGCGCTGAACTGAAAGACGATCCGGTTTATCAGGAGCGTCTGGCAAAAGGTGAAGTGAGCCTGCGCGGCAGTCAGGTCTTCGAACTGAAGCCACACGCGAAACGCTCCGTGCTGCTGTTCCTGATTGGTATCGTTGCCGTCATGTTCTACGCGACCGCCATCAGCGATACCGTAGGTCTGATCCAGAACCCGGTTCTGCCGCGTAACGAAGCGATTGTCGTGTTTATGCTGACCATCGCCACGCTGATTAGCATCACCTGTAAAATTGATACCAGCGAAGTGCTGAACGCCAGCACCTTTAAATCCGGTATGAGCGCCTGCGTGTGCGTGCTGGGTGTGGCGTGGCTCGGTGATACTTTCGTGAAAGCGCACATCAGCGACATTCAGACCGTGGCCGGGGACCTGCTGCACAACTATCCATGGCTGCTGGCGGTCGTGCTGTTCTTTGCTGCGACCCTGCTTTACTCTCAGGCCGCGACCACCAAAGCGCTGATGCCTGCGGCACTGATGCTGGGCGTAACGCCGTTGACCGCCATCGCCTCGTTTGCTGCCGTCTCCGCCCTGTTCGTGCTGCCTACCTACCCAACCCTGCTGGCGGCGGTAGAGATGGATGACACCGGCTCAACCCGTATCGGTAAGTATGTGTTTAACCATGCGTTCCTGATCCCGGGCGTGGTCGCCATTTCACTTTGCGTGATCCTCGGCTTTATCATCGGTGGCGTGGTGCTGTAAACCGCTCCCGGTTGTAAAAATAGTTAAAAACGGGCCGCTCTGCGGCCCGTTTCATTAATGACCAACCGCCTTGCGTGATATAGTTAAACCTTTCGTGATGAGGAGGTCGACTTGTGAACACGCCTGATGCTGTTGTCGTACTTTGTACCGCCCCTGATGAAGCCTCTGCCCAGGATCTCGCCGCCAAAGTGCTGGCCGAAAAACTGGCAGCCTGCGTTACGCTCCTCCCCGGTGCCACCTCTCTTTACTATTGGGAAGGTAAGCTGGAGCAAGAGTACGAGGTCCAGATGTTGCTCAAAACCAATCTGGCAAATCAGCAGGCACTCCTGGACTGCCTCAAATCTCATCATCCTTACCAAACCCCGGAGCTGCTGGTTGTGCCAGTGGTTCATGGCGATAACGACTATCTCTCATGGCTCAACGCTTCCTTACGCTGATTCTGCTGCTGTGCAGCACATCAGTATTTGCCGGGCTATTTGACGCGCCCGGCCGTTCGAACTTCATCCCTGTCGACCAGGCGTTTGTTTTCGATTTTCAGCAAAACCAGCATGACCTTACGCTCAACTGGCAGGTGAAAGAGGGCTATTACCTCTATCGCAAGCAGGTGAGCATTACGCCTGCTCAGGCCAGCGTAGGCGCATTACAGATGCCCGCTGGCGAGTGGCATGAAGATGAGTTTTACGGCAAAAGCGAGATCTATCGCCAGCGCCTGAACGTGCCTGTTACGGTGAATCAGGCGGATAAAGGCGCGACGCTGACGGTGACCTATCAGGGGTGCGCGGATGCCGGATTCTGCTATCCGCCGGAAACGAAGGTTGTTCCGCTCAGCGAAGTGAAAGCGGCTGCTGCAGTTTCCCCTCTCCCCTCGGACGAGAAGAGCGAAGACCGCGCAGACCTTCCATTCTCGGCGCTCTGGGCCTTCCTGATTGGGATTGGCATTGCCTTTACACCCTGCGTGCTGCCCATGTATCCGCTCATCTCTGGCATCGTGCTGGGCGGCAAACAGCGCCTTTCCACAGCCCGCGCGCTGCTGCTGGCCTTAATTTACGTGCAGGGTATGGCATTGACCTACACGGCCCTTGGACTTGTGGTTGCCGCTGCCGGGTTACAGTTCCAGGCTGCACTGCAGCATCCTTATGTGCTGATTGGCCTGTCGGCGATATTTATCCTGCTGGCGCTGTCGATGTTTGGCCTGTTCACGCTGCAGTTGCCCTCCTCGCTGCAAACCCGCTTAACGCTGATGAGTAATCGCCAGCAGGGTGGTTCGGCAGGCGGCGTGTTCGCAATGGGTGCCATTGCCGGGCTGATTTGTTCCCCTTGCACCACCGCGCCGCTTAGCGCCATCCTGCTCTATATCGCCCAGAGCGGAAACATGTGGCTCGGCGGCGGAACGTTGTACCTGTATGCCCTGGGCATGGGTCTGCCGCTGATTCTGGTCACGGTTTTCGGCAATCGACTGCTGCCGAAGAGCGGCCCGTGGATGGAAACGGTGAAAACCGCATTTGGCTTTGTCATTCTGGCGCTGCCGGTGTTCCTGATGGAGCGTATCATCGGTGACGTCTGGGGTATGCGCCTGTGGGCAATGCTCGGGGTAGCGTTCTTTACCTGGGCGTTTATCGTCAGCCTGGGGGCGAAAAAAGCGTGGATGCGTCTGGTACAAATCCTGCTGCTGGCTGCCGCGCTGGTAAGCGTGCGTCCTCTTCAGGACTGGGCGTTCGGCTCGCCGGTCGGCCAGACGCAGGCGCATTTGAACTTCATCCAGATTAAGAACGTTGATGAGCTCAACAGCGCGCTCTTACAGGCAAAAGGCAAACCGGTGATGCTCGATCTCTATGCCGACTGGTGCGTCGCCTGCAAAGAGTTTGAAAAATACACCTTTAGCGATCCACAGGTGCAAAATGCCCTGAAAGAGACTGTTCTGCTCCAGGCAAACGTGACAGCCAACAAAGCACAGGATAAGGCTCTGCTGAAGCAGCTTAACGTCCTCGGACTGCCAACCATTCTTTTCTTCAATCAACAGGGCCAGGAGCAGCCAGAAAAGCGTGTAACCGGGTTTATGGATGCAGCGGCATTTAGCGCGCATTTGCGCAATCGCCAACCGTAAACAACACTTTAAACGGGACAAACCGTTGGGAATAGCGGAGGAGATAACCGTGCAACGTGAAGACGTACTGGGACAAGCCCTGCAATTACTTGAGATTCAAGGGATCGCCAGCACCACGCTTGAGATGGTAGCCGACCGTATCGATTACCCCCTGGGTGAGCTTAAGCGCTTCTGGCCGGATAAAGAAGCGCTACTCTATGATGCCCTGCGCTATCTCAGCCAGCAGGTTGATATCTGGCGCAGGCAGCTGATGCTGAATGAAGAACTGACTGCGGAGCAGAAGCTGCTGGCGCGCTATACCGCCCTGACGGAATGTGTCAGCAACAACCGGTACCCGGGTTGTCTGTTTATCGCCGCCTGCACTTATTTTCCCGACCCTGGGCATCCTATCCACCAGTTAGCAGATCAGCAAAAACGGGCGGCTCATGACTTCACCCATGAGCTGTTAACCACCCTGGAAGTCGACGATCCGGCGATGGTGGCGAAGCAGATGGAACTGGTGCTGGAAGGTTGCCTCAGCCGCATGCTGGTAAACCGTAGCCAGGCCGATGTGGATACAGCGCACCGCCTGGCGGAAGATATTCTGCGCTTTGCTCAGTGCCGTATGGGCGGAGCGCTGACCTAAGCCAGCATGCCAGCCCAGGAAGAGACGATAAGACACAGCGCCATCAGGCGTTGAAACCGCACCATCGCTACGGTGGTGCGAAAAATTCGGTTCACCGCTTTACCCAGCCACGCCCAGCACATCAAACAGGCTATTGAGATCAGCAGAAACCATAGCGCCATTAGCGCAATATCTCGCAATGCATGATCGCCAGCAGGCGCAAACAGACTGACGACGGCCAGCGCCATCATCCAGGTTTTAGGGTTCACGATCTGCAGCAGTGCAGCCGCCTGAGCGGTAAATTGGATATGGTTCTCAGCGCAGAGACGAGCGGCCGGGGCGCGAAACAGCTGCCAGCTCATCCAGCTTAGCCACAGCACGCCTGTCCAGCTCATGAGCTGACGTATTAGAGGATACTGACGCAGCACTTCCCCTGCGCCGGCGCCTGATATCAGCACAATCGCACTGGCCGCGATACACCCGCCCAGAATAGCTGGTACGGTATTTTTAACGCCAAAGCGCTGGCTGTTCATCAGCACCAGAATATTGGTTGGCCCCGGCGTAATGGAGGCGACAAAGGCGAACAACAGAAAGGGTATCAAACTCACAGGTGGCTCCTTTTTTATTAGAGCCATGAATGTGCGGCTATTTTTTGGAAACGTCTGGAAGATTTGTGCACAACCGGCGGTAGTGTGCAGGAGAGATACGGTAAGCCCGCTGAAACCAGCGCCCCAGATGGCTTTGATCGGCAAATCCCACTGCCGCAGCCACATCAACAGGCTGGTCGCCACACGCAAGCAGCTGTCGGGCCTTTGCCAGACGCAGTTGAATAAGCCATGCGTGAGGCGCCAGGTTGAACTCGCGCTTAAAACAGCGCGTCAGGGTGAAGCGATCGGTGCCCGTCTCGCGCGCAAGGTCTGATAGCCCTACGTTCTCGCCGATATGAGCATAGAGATAGTCGCGCGCACGGTACGCCACGGCAGCACTTTGTAACTGCGACGGCAGCTTTTTACGCCAGTGGCATTGGGCGGTGATCCGGGAGAGCAGATTATCCATTGCGCTCTGCTGAACGATCTTCAACTCATTATTATGCAGGGTGGAAAATGTCTCGCCGATAGCGCGCACCAGCTGCGGCTCCCGCGTCAGCGTTTGGGCAAAGTGGAGTGAATAACTCCCGGGAGTAGATTCGTAAAGCCCCTGTAGCGCACGGATAAGCCAGCGCTCATCAAGATAGAAGGTCAGATAGGTAAAACCACCCTCTACAGGCGCATCTCCGTCGTGGATTTCACCAGGCTCGAGGAGGAAAGCGTCGCCCGGCTGGCTGCGATGACGCTCACGGCGGCAGTGAAACTGCTGCGTGCCGGAGAGGGTTATCCCTACCAGGTAGCTATCGTGCCAGTGCGGATCAAATGCATGCCCTTCGAAATGCGCTTTAATCGTCTCAATACCCGTATCTGCATGCTGACGCAGTTCAAGCCAGTCATTCACCATTACTGCCCTCCTCTTACTATCAGCATTGCCGTATTACACTGGTTCTGTCTGGAAGATTTGTGCATTTTCGCGGCGAAAGCGGACAGATTGCCGTAAACTTAAGCAGTTGAACAGCTTTTCCCGAAATAATGTTGACGATAGAGCGTGATTGCGGTTTAATGCGCTCCGTTGCCCGGATAGCTCAGTCGGTAGAGCAGGGGATTGAAAATCCCCGTGTCGGTGGTTCGATTCCGCCTCCGGGCACCACTATTCGAAGCACGCTGGTCAGAGGTGAGAAAACTGACGGGCGTTTAACGGGAGTGGTACTTGTTGATGTTGATCCTCACATCAGCATACATCAAGAAGTTACCCTCTCGATTAGGGAGCCTGCTGACACAGGCTCCCTTTTCTCGATCACTGTGAATAATTACAATGACGTGACTGAATGTCAACCATTGTAAAACATCTCTTCAGCCTTATCGGTGTAAAGTGCCATTTCCTTTTCCAGCGCCTGGCTCACAATATCCATACTGATATCAACATATTCCATTGTTGTACTCACGTTGCGGTGCCCCAGCAATCCCTTAATCTGATCTTTCATCACATTTGTTAACAATTGCAACCTGAGAATAGTCCGAGTTTCCTTTTGCAGACGGTTCCTTTTCATTTGCGGGGTCTTCTATCTTTTCAAGGGGTTCTGACGATTGCTGTTCCTCTGCAATCACAACGGACACGCCTGCCTGTACCTCACCTTCATTTTCTGAAGCTTTAGCATCTCCTGACATGTCGAAAAGAGAAAGGAGAGCATCAGCATCATCTTCAGAGGGCAGAGAGTCAGAGCCAGTACTTTTTTCGATTTCGCTTAAAACACTTTCTGCTTCGTTTTCTTCACGGCTTTTAACTGGTGAATCACTAAGCTGAGTGGGGTTATCAATACCTGTGGCAAGTGTAAAGATCTCAGGGGAAGATGGATCAGTTGCCCCGCTCAGAGCTGTTTGTTCAGATAACATATCTGTAGGTAAAACCGTAGCGCCCCCCTCATTTGAAAGGGCTGTATTTACTGGAATTTCACCTGCATAAGAACCTAAAATTTCCGCAGGTTTCCTCTCCATCAGAGGAGACTCTGTTTTCTCAGCTGCTTGTTTCATCAGGCTTCGGATCAACGGCATTGCCGGATGCTGGTTCCATAAGGCCCCGGCAAGATTGCCCAGAGCTTCGGGATTTTCTGCCAGCCAGCCTGTCGCTTCCGCTGGCATAAGTTGTCCGGCTGCCAGCGCTGCAAAAGCTGAGGAGTTGTCAGCTTCCCGGAAGCGAAATCGATAAGGCGAGTCCGGAACGGTTATTCCCGGAAGCCAGCTTTTACCATCAAGCAGCTCCCCCTCCAGAGACGCCAGGAGCGGCAAATGCCAGAACAGTGCAGACCAGAAAATGACCGTATTCCACATCACGTTTTGCTCTGCCTGCTCTTCTGGCGCAGCTCCGGGTGGAAACATGTATCCTTTGGCCAGTCTGACCGCACAGGTTGTGAACTGCAGCGTAAGGTCCCCGAAGCCGTCTGACTGCGACCACCTTCCCTGCTGTGTTGCCGGCACATTCTGTACCCTGGCCAGTAAGCCATGCAGTGGCGTTATATAAAACCGGTGATAAACATCCGCCGGAAGTGAGCTGTTTTCCCATATTTGTTGCAGGCAGGTTTTTCTCAACGGGCTACAGCACAGCGTATCGACCGTACGCGGAGCGTGGTAGCCGGCAGGTGTGAAAGCGGATACATGACGTGCTGGTTCCGGTTCACCTTTTGAAAACAGAAACCTCAGAGTCCTGATTCTGTCGCGCATGATTTTCTCCTGGTATAGGGCTGCCCAGTGTTGTGACACTCCCCGCGCTTCACCATAAAAAACCAGTTACTCATTCTCAGAAGTTTTTCCCGTTTCTTCGTGGCTGTCGGCACTCTCTCCATTTCCGGACGGTACGGTTTCGTACGTCGTCTCGCGGTTTTTCCCGCCTTCATCGCTCAGCCAGCGCATCAACTCGTTAAGCACGAGCGTTCTTCTGGCCCGGGTGACAGCCACGTACAGCAGGTTGGTCTCATCCTGCCGCTCATCCTGCGAAAGAAGCGGGTCGGTAATGTCGGTAAAATCCTCACTCAGCATCACCACCGGCCATTCGAGCCCCTTGCTGCGGTGTGCGGTTGAAACCGTGACCTGAGCCTCTTTTTCATGAGTGACGACCTGACGGCGCATAATGGCCAGCTTTTGAGGGAGCGGGAAAAAGTCATCGAGCAGGCGAATAGCCTGGTTCATCTCCACGTCCTGCGTGGCTTTGGCTATCGAGTGTTACCAACGGTGCAAAACTGATCCACCCCAGCGGTTGAAAATTGATCCAGGGGTTAATCTGCTCCTCTGAATACAGGGGAGCTTATGATCACTTTTGAGATTCGTATGGAAATTAAAGTCCTGCA
>NZ_CDRQYH010000045.1:0-31457 GCF_977039595.1 Enterobacter sp. | reverse complement strand
CCCGCTGCGTGAGACCTCGTTTGTCTACACCCGCCGCGAGCCGCTGGGCGTGGTGGCGGGCATCGGCGCGTGGAACTACCCGATCCAGATTGCCCTGTGGAAATCCGCCCCGGCGCTGGCGGCGGGCAACGCAATGATCTTCAAGCCGAGCGAAGTGACCCCGCTCACCGCCCTGAAGCTTGCAGAGATCTACACCGAAGCGGGCGTTCCGGACGGCGTGTTTAACGTCCTTCCGGGCGTGGGCGCGGAGACCGGTCAGTACCTGACCGAGCATCCGGGCATCGCCAAAGTCTCCTTTACCGGCGGCGTCGCCAGCGGAAAAAAAGTGATGGCCAACTCGGCGGCCTCGTCCCTGAAAGAGGTGACGATGGAGCTGGGCGGCAAATCCCCGCTGATTATTTTCGACGATGCCGATCTCGATCTCGCGGCGGACATCGCCATGATGGCCAACTTCTTCAGCTCCGGCCAGGTGTGTACCAACGGCACCCGCGTGTTTGTTCCGGCTAAGTTCAAAGCCGCGTTTGAGCAGAAAATCGTTGAGCGCGTGGGCCGCATCCGCGCGGGCGATCTGTTCGATGAAACCACCAACTTTGGTCCGATGGTCAGCTTCCCGCACCGCGACAGCGTGATGCGCTACATCGCCAAAGGCAAAGAGGAAGGCGCGCGCGTGCTGTGCGGCGGCAACGTGCTGAAGGGCGAAGGCTTCGATAACGGCGCGTGGGTGGCCCCGACCGTGTTCACCGACTGCACCGACAAGATGACCATCGTGCGCGAAGAGATCTTCGGCCCGGTGATGTCCATACTGACCTATGACACCGATGAAGAAGCGATTCGCCGCGCCAACGATACCGACTACGGTCTGGCGGCGGGCATCGTAACGGCCGACCTGAACCGCGCCCACAGCGCCATTCATCAGCTCGAAGCGGGCATCTGCTGGATCAACACCTGGGGTGAATCCGCCGCAGAGATGCCGGTCGGCGGCTACAAGCACTCCGGCATTGGCCGCGAGAACGGCGTCATGACGCTGCAGAGCTACACCCAGGTGAAGTCCATCCAGGTTGAGATGGGTAAATTCCAGTCCATATTTTAACCGGGAGGTTTATTTGCAATTTGACTACATCATTATCGGGGCCGGCTCTGCCGGCAACGTGCTGGCTACACGACTGACTGAAGATCCGAACACTACCGTCCTGCTGCTTGAGGCAGGCGGGCCGGACTACCGCTTTGACTTCCGCACCCAGATGCCCGCCGCGCTGGCGTTCCCACTGCAGGGCAAGCGCTACAACTGGGCGTACGAAACCGAGCCAGAGCCGTACATGAACAACCGCCGCATGGAGTGCGGTCGCGGCAAAGGGCTGGGCGGCTCGTCGCTGATCAACGGCATGTGCTACATCCGCGGTAACGCGATGGACCTCGACCACTGGGCGAAAGAGCCGGGTCTGGAGCACTGGAGCTACCTCAACTGCCTGCCCTACTACCGCAAGGCAGAGACGCGCGACGTGGGGCCGAACGACTACCACGGCGGCGATGGTCCGGTGAGCGTCACCACCTCGAAGCCTGGCGTGAACCCGCTGTTTGAGGCGATGGTGGAAGCGGGCGTGCAGGCGGGCTATCCGCGCACCGACGATCTCAACGGCTATCAGCAGGAAGGCTTCGGCCCGATGGACCGCACGGTCACGCCGCAGGGCCGACGCGCCAGCACCGCGCGCGGCTATCTGGATCAGGCGAAACCCCGTCCGAATCTGACCATCCGCACCCACGCCATGACCGATCGCATTCTGTTTGACGGCAAGCGCGCCGTGGGCGTCGAGTGGCTGGAGGGCGAAAGCACCATTCCGTCCAAAGCAACGGCGAAGAAAGAAGTGCTGCTGAGCGCCGGGGCGATTGCCTCCCCGCAGATCCTCCAGCGCTCCGGCGTGGGCAATGCTGACCTGCTGAAGCAGTTTGATATCCCGCTTGTGCACGACCTGCCCGGCGTGGGGGAAAATCTGCAGGATCACCTGGAGATGTACCTCCAGTATGAATGCAAAGAGCCGGTCTCTCTCTACCCTGCCTTGCAGTGGTGGAACCAGCCGAAGATTGGCGCCGAGTGGCTGTTTGGCGGCACCGGCGTGGGCGCGAGCAACCACTTCGAAGCGGGCGGGTTTATCCGCAGCCGCGAGGAGTTCGAGTGGCCGAACATTCAGTACCACTTCCTGCCGGTGGCGATTAACTACAACGGCTCGAACGCGGTGAAAGAGCACGGCTTCCAGTGCCACGTTGGCTCCATGCGCTCCCCGAGCCGTGGGCACGTGCGCATTAAGTCGCGCGATCCGCACCAGCATCCGGCGATCCTGTTCAACTATATGTCCCACGAGCAGGACTGGCAGGAGTTCCGCGACGCGATCCGCATCACCCGCGAGATCATGCACCAGCCCGCGCTGGACAAGTACCGCGGCCGTGAAATCAGTCCGGGTATTGACTGCCAGACCGACGAGCAGCTGGACGAGTTCGTGCGTAACCACGCCGAAACCGCGTTCCACCCGTGCGGCACCTGCAAGATGGGTTACGACGAGATGGCGGTGGTCGACGGCGAAGGCCGCGTTCACGGGCTGGAAGGGCTGCGCGTGGTGGATGCGTCGATTATGCCGCAGATCATCACCGGCAACCTGAACGCCACCACTATTATGATCGGCGAAAAGATTGCCGACGCCATTCGCGGGCGCGAGCCGCTGGCAAAAAGTACGGCCGCGTATTATGTGGCCAACGGGGCGCCGGTTCGCCGCTGAGGATATTTCCCCTCACCCGAGCCCTCTCCCTCAAGGGAGAGGGCGTTTATCTTCCCACCCAAAATTTTTTTATTTTCCTGCATCCAGTTTCCATCCTCCCCTCGTATATGCATATGTGAGCAACCCCTTTGCTCCCTAATCCGAGGAAAGATGATGAAAAAGCTAACCCGTGTTGCATTCGTAACCAGCGCTTTACTCTTCTGTGCAGGCGCATCAGCAGCCATGACGTCAGGCTCCGTGATGGTGGGCGGAGCGGAAATGTACCCGAGCAAAAATATTGTTGAAAACGCCGTGAACTCGAAAGATCACACCACGCTGGTGGCCGCCGTCAAAGCGGCCGGGCTGGTGGATACGCTTCAGAGCAAAGGGCCATTCACCGTCTTTGCGCCGACCAATGCGGCGTTTGCAAAATTGCCTGCCGGCACCGTCGAGAACCTGGTCAAACCCGAAAACAAAGCCACGCTCACCAGCATCCTGACCTATCACGTGGTCGCCGGTAATTATGATATGAAAGCGCTGGAGCAGAAAATTAAACAGGGCGGCGGCCGCGCGGAGCTGAAGACCGTTAACGGTCAGCCGCTGTGGATCATGAGCAACGGCCCGCACAATATTCAGCTTAAGGATGGTAAAGGTAATGTGGCGAACATTAGCACCTATGACGTTCATCAAAAAAACGGCGTGATCGATGTGATTGATACCGTCCTGATGCCTAAGTAGTTGTCTATACTTCGGAAGTGTGACGTTGCCTTCCGGGAATAATATGGATAACGCGCTGGCTGAACAGCAGCTGAAATTAATGCAGGCGGTCGCAAACGGCGATCGCCGTGCATTTGAACAACTTTATCGACTCACATCGCCACACCTGTTTGCCGTCGCGCTGCGCATGCTGCACGACCGCGCATGGGCAGAAGAGATCCTTCACGACTGTTTTATCACCGTCTGGAGTAAAGCTGAAACCTACAACGCTGCACTGAGCTCCCCGATGACCTGGCTTACGCATATTGTGCGCAACCGGTGTATCGACTGGCTGCGCAGCGGGCAAACCCGGGCTGCCGACCGCGAGGCGCCGTATAACGAAGCGCTTTTGCCTTGCGAGAACGATGAGCAGAATAACTGGCACGACGATGGGCAGGCAGCACGGCTCAGGCAGTGTCTCGAACATTTGAGCAGCGAGCAGCGCCAGAGCATTACGCTCGCCTACTATCAGGGAATGTCTCACAGCGACATTGCCGACTGGCTCCAGCAGCCTCTTGGCTCGGTGAAAAGCTGGATACGTCGGGCAATGGACCATCTTCGGGAGTGTGTCGGGCTATGAATGACGCAGAAAAACGCGACGACATGCTGGCAGCAGAGTATGCCCTCGGCACGCTGCGGGGAGGAGCGCGGCTTCAGTTCCAGAAACGGGTTGCCCATGAACCCGCCCTTGCCGCCCGCGTCGCGTACTGGCAGGAAATGTTCAGCACGCTGGATAGCCACCTTGTGCCCATCCCTCCACCCGAGACGGTGTGGAAAAGAATCGCCCTCGATCTGCCGCCTAAAAAGCCTTTACGCAAAAGTCGGCCTTATGTCGGCTGGATGGTTGCAGCCTCACTCGCCGCCCTGGCGGTCGTTGCCTGGTATGCCACCCGAGCCCCGGAACTCGTTCCGCTGATGGTCCTCAACGATGCCCAACAGCACGGGGATTGGGTCGTCAGCGCGGACGCCAGCCGCCAGCACTTGAGCATTGCCCCTCTTCGGCCGACGGCCGTCGCGGCGCAACACAGCCTCCAGCTTTGGCTGATCCCAGGCGGGCAGGCGCCGGTCTCCATGGGGCTGCTGCATAACGACATACCGACACGCGTCACCCTCAGGAACACAACGCTCCCTCCTGACGCCACGATAGCCATAAGCCTTGAACCAGAGGGCGGCTCGTCCACTGGGCTCCCCACAGGCCCGGTGCTTTACAGTGGCAAATTGTAATTCTCAGGCCCTGTTCGCAGGGCCGCTATCGTTAATCAATTTCATTTATATAATACCCTCGGTTACCTATAAGAATTAAATATTAGCCCTGCAATTAGTTTAATTATTAAAAAACGACATTGACAGACTCTTCCGCACTCCATTAAGTTTTATACGAACATCCTTTTATTCCTGATACACAATATATCAAAAACCGCGTTAATGAATTTATCATTATTCATTAACGCTTCACTGCCTTTTATTTTTTGCATCACTTAATAGCGAGATAAGATCATGAATAATAGTGCAAACAAAGTTGTTGTTATCACCGGCGCCAGCAGCGGTATTGGTGAGGCCATTGCCCTTCATCTGGCAGATAAACCTTTTTCACTGGTGCTGGTTGCCCGTCGTCTGGAGAAAATTAATGCCCTGGTGGACCGCATCATCCAGCAGGGTGGCCAGGCGATAGCCGTAAAAGCCGATGTTACCCGTCAGGAAGAGGTGCAGCGCGCCATTGACGCTGCCGTTGCCGCCTACCAGCGCGTGGATGTGCTGATCAATAACGCGGGCTTTATGGCTATCGCCCCGCTCAGCGAGCTGAAAACCGACGAATGGGACAAGATGATTGATACCAATCTGAAAGGGGTGCTGTACGGCATCGCCGCGGCTTTCCCGGTGTTCCAGCGTCAGGGCCGCGGGCATTTTATAAACGTTGCCTCCGTCGCGGGCATCAAAGTGCTGGCCCCTGGCGGCGTGGTGTATAGCGCCACGAAATTCGCCGTCCGCGCGCTGAGTGAAGGCTTACGTCAGGAGGCGGGTAAAACCATCCGCACGACGCTTATTTCTCCCGGTGCCGTCGAAAGCGAACTGCAGTTCGGCAGCTCTGATGCCCCAAGCAAACAGTTCCTGCATGAATTTTACAAGCAGGCTATTCCGGCTGACGCAATTGCCCGCGCGGTTTTATTTGCTATTGAACAGCCTGGCGACGTTGATATTAATGAAATTGTTGTTCGTCCGACGCAGGAAGAATTTTAGCCGGCGTTAAATAATGCTGAATGAGGTGTCATTATGATTAAATCATTAACGTCCTTATCAGATTTAAATATGCGATCGGGTGCCGACATTCTTCTTGAAGTGCTGGAGAGTGAAGGGGTGGAATATATTTTTGGCAACCCCGGAACAACCGAACTTCCGCTCATTGATGCCCTGCTTCGCCATGAAAATATTCACTATATTCTCGCGCTTCAGGAAAGCACCGTGGTGGCCATTGCCGACGGCTACGCAAAAGCCTCCGGCAAGACCGGATTTATCAATTTGCATACCGCCAGCGGTCTGGGGCACGGCATGGGGAATCTCATTAATTCGCGGATCATGAAAACCCCGCTGGTGGTCACCGTCGGACAGCAGGACACGCGGCACTACGTCCGCGACCCGCTTCTGTATGACGATATTGTGTCCATAGGCTCCCCGGTCATGAAATGGGCGCAGGAGGTTACCAGCGCCGACCAGCTCCCGGTGCTGGTGCGACGTGCGTTTCACGCGGCCAGCTACCCTCCGGGTGGCCCGGTCCTGCTTTCACTCCCGATGAACGTCATGGAAGAGCTGAGCGACGCCGGAATACAGACGGCGTCCAGAGTGAACTACCACACCGTGGCGGGCTCGCTGGACGAACTGGCCGAAGAACTGAGCCAGGTTACGCCCGGCAGGATCATGATTGTGGCGGGAGATGAAGTTCACTCCAGCGGCTCGACGCAGGAGATTGTCCAGCTTGCTGAAGCGCTCAGCGCCCATGTCTACGGCTCCTCCTGGCCCCTGAATTTGCCCTTCCCTACGCAGCATGCGCTCTGGCGGGGCAATATGCCCACCACCGCCAGCGAAATCGCCAGCATCATCAACGCCTACGATGCCGTATTTATCATCGGCGGCAGAAGCCTGATCACCATTTTGTACAGCGAGGGCGAGGCCATTCCGGAAACCTGCGCGGTATATCAGCTTTCGGCGGATATGCACGAGCTTGGCCGCACCTATGCCACTCGCCTTTCAGTGATGGGGGATATCAAACTGTCCCTGCATGAACTGCTGCCAAAGCTTAAGCAGCGACTGATCGCCAGCACGCTGGCCCACCAGCGGCTGCTGGTTGCGGCCCGCGACGAACGGGAGAAGGAGTGGCAGCAGCAGGAGGAACGTCTGGCCGCCGAGCGGCTACGCCCGGCGATCTCCCCGATGGTGGCGGCCTGGGAAGTCATCCGGTCCATTCCGGCGGGTACCACCATCGTGGATGAGGCGATAGCGACCGCCCGGCATGTCCGCCGGTTCATCTCTGACCAGCAGCATCAGCGCTACTATTTTATGCGCGGCGGCGGACTGGGCTGGGGGATGCCGGCCTCAGTAGGGCATTCACTGGGACGCGGGCGTGAGCCGGTTGTCTGCCTGATAGGCGACGGGGCCTCTCTGTACTCGCCGCAGGCGCTCTGGACGGCGGCACACGAAAATCTGCCGGTCACCTTTATCGTCATGAATAACAGGGAGTACAACATCCTGAAAAACTTTATGAAGAGCCAGGCTGACTACAGCTCAACGCGGCTGGGGCGTTTTATCGGGATGGACCTGGTGAACCCGCATATTGATTTTCAGTCGCTTGCCACCGCCATGGGCGTCCACTGCTGCCGGGTAACCGAGGCTGCAGATATCGCCGAAGCGGTAACGCGCGGCCTGCAGTCAGGAAAAACCAACCTGATTGAAATCGCGATTTCCGCGGATTAATCGCGCGCTTACGCTGTACCCTACATAAAAAACTTATAACCGAAACGCCTCAAGCCGCTTTATCTGCCGCCCTTCATGGTCAAAATTCTCCGCCGCCAGCCAGGCGCGCAGCTCCGCGTCTCTTTGTGGCAATTCGCCGTCAATAACAGAAAGCATATCGCTGTCGCGGTTGCGCCCTTTGCGCACCAGCTTCTGGCGCAGGCGCCCTTCCCAGACAAACCCCAGCCGCTCCGCCGCCCTGCGTGAGGCCACGTTCATGGAATCACACTTCCACTCGAGGCGCCGGTAGCCGTGCTCAAACGCATTTTTCAGCAGCAGCCACACCGTTTCGGTGCCGATACGGGATCCTTTCATTTTACGCGACCAGGTGACGTGTCCTATCTCCACCGACCCGAGCAGCCGCTCGTTGGCCATATAGCTCACCAGCCCTACCGCCCGCTCGGTGCGTAAATCAATGACGGCAAACGGCACCAGCTCATCGTCCATAACCTTCGCCACGATCCAGTGCGCGGTGGCTTCCACGCTCGTGGGCTGCGTGCTGGCAAGCCACGTCCAGTCGCTGTCGTCGCCCAGCGCGTAGGCCTCAAAGAGATCGGCCGCGTGGCGATCGGCGTCCAGCGGCTCCAGGCGACAATACTGGCCGAACAGCGGGGTGCGGGTTAATACGCGCGCGCCTTTCCAGTCCGGAACGATATCGTTAACGGTTTGACCATGTTGATTGATTTCGGGCACGGCGGTGACTCCCTGAAAGGTAAGGCATTTGTTATAGCAGGTTAAAAAGCAGGCGAAAAGCAGCGTGTTTTAATAGCCCGAGCGCATGCGATATTTCCGGAAGGCATAAGTAAAGCTGAATTTCGACTTTGCGGAATGTCACACTCGACCTAACGTAGCGGAGCATAAAACAATCACAATATATTCTTCTCAGGGATCGCTATGACAAAAAAACTGTTGCCGTTACTGGTGCTGGCTGTGCTCTCAGGCGCTGTCCACGCCGCTACTCCGCCCAACACGCTGGTGGTTGCCCAGGGGCTCGATGATATCGTGAGCCTCGACCCGGCCGAAGCCAACGAGCTCTCCAGCATCCAGACCGTCCCGAGCCTGTACCAGCGTCTGGTGCAGCCGGACCGCGATAACCCGGAAAAAATCACGCCGATTCTGGCAGAAAGCTGGGAAGCGGACGCGGCAGCAAAAACCCTGACCATCAAGCTCAAGCCCGATGCGAAATTCGCCTCCGGCAACCCGCTGCGCCCGGAAGACGTAATTTTCTCTTACACCCGCGCCGTGACGCTGAACAAATCCCCGGCCTTTATTCTCAACGTGCTGGGCTGGGACGCGAGCAACATCGCCAGCCAGCTGAAAAAGGTGGACGATCACACCCTCCAGCTTCACTGGACGGCGGACGTGAGCCCGTCGGTGGCGCTGAATATTCTCTCCACGCCGATTGCCTCTATCGTGGATGAAAAAGAGGTCGCCGCGAACGTGAAGGATAATGACTTCGGCAACGCCTGGCTGAAAATGCACTCGGCGGGCAGCGGCGCGTTCAAAATGCGCGTCTATCAGCCGCATCAGGCCATCGTGCTGGAAGCCAACGACTCCGCCCCCGGCGGCGCGCCGAAGCTGAAAAGCATCATCATTAAAAACGTCCCCGATCCGGCTTCGCGCCGCCTGCTGATCCAGCAGGGTGATGCGGACGTGGCGCGCGATCTCGGTGCAGATCAGATAAGCGCCCTGGACGGCAAGCCGGGCGTGAAGGTGCTGAGCATCCCTTCTGCGGAGCAGAATTACCTAGTGTTTAACACCGGCAACAGCGCCAACCCGCTTCTGAACAACCCGGCGTTCTGGGAAGCCTCGCGCTGGCTGGTCGATTATGACGGCATCACGAAGAACCTGCTGAAAGGCCAGTATTTTGTTCATCAGAGCTTCCTGCCGGTCGGCCTGCCGGGCGCGCTGGAAGACAACCCGTTTAAGTTTGACCCGGCAAAAGCGAAAGCCATTCTCGCCAAAGCGGGCATTAAGGACGCGCACTTCACGCTGGACGTGGAGAACAAGCCGCCGTTTATCACCATTGCCCAGTCAATGCAGGCGAGCTTTGCGCAGGGTGGCGTGAAGGTGGATCTGCTGCCTGCAGCCGGGAGCCAGGTCTATGCCCGCGTGCGCGCTAAGCAGCATCAGGCGGCGATTCGTTTGTGGATCCCTGACTACTTCGATGCGCACTCCAACGCCAGCGCCTTCGCGTGGAACGACGGTAAATCCAGCACCGTGGCCGGTCTGAACGGCTGGAAAATCCCGGAGCTGAACAAGGCCACGCTGGCGGCGGTTGCCGAGCCGGATCCGGCGAAGCGTCTGGACCTGTACAAGAAAATGCAGGAACAGCTGCAGCAGAGCTCGCCGTACGTGTTCGTCGATCAGGGCAAAACCCAGATCGTGGTGCGCGATAACGTGAAGGGGTATCAGCAGGGGCTGAACGCGGATATGGTCTGGTACGATCGCGTCACGAAGTAGCCCTTGTTGCCGGGTGGCGCTGCGCTGACCCGGCCTGTGTTATCGGTTTTTGTAGGCCGGGTAAGGCGAAGCCGCACCCGGCATGAAGAGATTTCCCATGCCACATCTTTCCACCCGCGTGCTTCAGGGCCTGCTGACCCTGCTGCTCACGCTTTTCGGGCTGCTGCTCGTCACGTTTGCGCTCTCGGCGTTTTCACCGGTCGATCGCGTGCTGCAGATCGTCGGCGATCACGCCAGCCAGTCGACGTACGATCAGGTTCGCCACCAGCTAGGGCTGGATCGGCCCCTGCCCGTGCAGTTCTGGCATTACCTGCAAAACCTTGCCCACGGGGATTTAGGCACCGCCAGCGCCACCGGCCAGCCGGTGCTGCAGGATCTGCTGCACGCCTTCCCCGCCACGCTGGAACTGGCAACGCTGGCATTAATCATCGGCGCCGTGCTCGGCGTGACTGCCGGAGTGCTGTGCGCTCGCTACGCCGGTTCGCCGCTCGATTTAGCCATCAGAACCCTCACCCTGCTCGGCAACTCGGTGCCGATTTTCTGGCTCGGCCTGCTGATGCTGGCCCTGTTCTACGCGAAGCTGCAGTGGAGCGCGGGTCCCGGCAGGCTGGACGATCTCTGGCAGTTCACCGTCGAGCCGCGTACCGGCTTTGCGCTGATAGATACCTGGCTTTCCGGCGATCGCGAGGCGTTGCGCAACGCCCTCAGCCACCTGGTGCTGCCGGTGCTGCTGCTGGCCTATTACTCGCTGGCAAGCATTACCCGCCTGACGCGCTCGGCCTGCCTGAGCGAAATGAACAAAGAGTACATCCTGCTTGCCCGCGCAAAAGGTGCCGGGGAGATGGCCATCCTGCTGCGACACGTCCTGCCTAACATTCGCAGCACCCTGCTGACGGTGATCGCGCTGGCCTACACCAGCATGCTGGAGGGCGCGGTATTAACCGAAACCGTCTTTTCATGGCCGGGGATCGGGCGCTATCTCACCACCGCCCTGTTCGCAGGAGACACCACCGCGGTCATGGGCGGCACGCTGCTGATTGGCGTCTGCTTTGTCCTGATCAATAACCTTACCGACCTGCTCGTGCGGGCAACCGATCCCAGGGTACGCTGATGCCGTTATATCTCTTCTTACGCCGGCTGCGCCGCTCCCCTGCCGCATTTTGCGGGCTGGTTGCCATCGCGCTGCTGGGGGTTATTGCCCTGTTCGCGCCGTTGCTGGCCCCGGTTGACCCGAACTGGCAGGACGCCGCCGCGCGCCTTCAGGCACCCAATATCCAGCACTGGCTGGGCACCGACAGCTACGGGCGCGACCTGCTTTCACGTCTGATTTACGGCACCCGTCCGGCGCTCGGGCTGGTGGCGCTGGTTACCGTCATTACCCTGCCCGCCGGGCTGCTGGTGGGAATTTTGTCCGGCTACTACGGCGGCTGGCTGGAGCGCATCCTGATGCGTTTTACCGACGTGGTGATGTCGATGCCTCGCCTGATCCTCGCCTTCGCGTTTGTGGCGATGCTTGGCCCGGGGCTGGTCAACGGCGCGCTGGCGCTGGCCTTAACCACCTGGCCCGCATACGCGCGTCAGGCGCGGAGTGAAATTCAGCGTCTGCGCCACAGCGACTACCTGGCCGCCGCGGAGATGATGGGCATTCGCGGCCTGCGCCTGCTGGTCGGGCATATTCTGCCCCTGTGTTTGCCGTCCGCGATTGTGCGGCTGGCGCTTGATCTGGCAGGCATTATTCTGGCCGCCGCCGGTCTCGGCTTCCTCGGCCTTGGCGCACGTCCGCCCATGGCCGAATGGGGAGCGATGATTGCCGACGGCATGCAGGTGATTTTCGACCAGTGGTGGATTGCCGCCATTCCGGGCGGGGCCATCCTGTTTGCCAGCCTGGCGTTTAACCTGCTGGGCGATGGCCTGCGCGACGTTCTGGAGCCACAGCATGACTGAACCCCGCGTCATCGTCGATGCGCTGAATATCGACTACCCCGCCGCGCGCGTGGTCAACAATCTGAGCTTTACGCTTGGCAACGAGCGGCTGGCGCTGGTGGGGGAATCCGGCTCCGGCAAGTCCATGTCCGCCCGCGCCCTGATGGGTCTGGTGCGCAAACCCGGTATTGTAAGCGCCAACCGGCTTAACGTGCTTGGCAACGACCTGCTGACCCTGAACGCCCGCCGCTGGCAGGCGCTGCGCGGTAACGGGATTGCGATGGTCCTGCAGGACCCGCGCTACGCGCTGAATCCGGCGAAAAACGTCGCCGCTCAGCTTGATGAGGCGCAGACCCTGCATCAGCGCCTGCCCCGCGCTGAACGCCTGGCGCGCATTCACGACATCCTCCGCGCCGTCGGACTCAACGAACATGTCCTCCAGCGCTATCCCGGCGAACTCTCCGGGGGCATGGGCCAGCGGGTGATGATTGCGATGGCGCTGATCAACAACCCGCAGGTGCTGATTGCCGATGAACCCACCTCCGCGCTGGACGCCCGCCTGCGCAACCAGATCCTCGAGCTGCTGGTGCAGCAGTGCGAAGAACGCCAGATGGCGATGCTGTTAATCAGCCACGATCTGCCGCTGGTGGCGGAGCACTGCGACCGCGTGCTGGTGATGTATCAGGGCGAAAAGGTTGATGAGATGGCGGCAAGCCATCTCCCGCAGGCGACGCATCCGTACACGCGAACCCTGTGGACCTGTCGTCCAGACGCTAATACCTATGGGCAGATGCTGCCGACGCTCGATCGTTCGCAGCCGTGGAAGGAGGCCAACGATGGCGCTCGTTGAGGTTAACCAGGTGCAGGTCACCTTCGGGGAAAAAACGGCGGTTTCGGCCGCCAGCTTTAGCATTGAGAGAGGCGAGACGTTCAGCCTGATCGGTGAATCCGGCTGCGGCAAATCGACCCTTCTGCGCGTGCTGGCTGGGCTGCAGCGCGAGTGGCGCGGCAGTATTGCGCTACTGGGAGAAGCGTTAACGCCAGGACGACGTTTTAAAGGCGAGCTTCGCCGCAACGTGCAGATGGTATTTCAGGATCCGTGGGCGTCGCTGCACCCGAACCACACCATTGCGCGCACCCTGTCGGAGCCGTTAAAAATCCACGGCGAAACGCAGATTGCCGAAAAGGTGGCGGATGCGCTGCAGCAGGTGGGGCTTTCCGCCGACGCGGGCAGGCGCTACCCGCACCAGCTTTCCGGCGGCCAGCGCCAGCGCGTGGCTATTGCCCGCGCGCTGCTGCTGCGCCCGCAGCTTCTGCTGCTGGACGAGCCGACCTCGGCGCTGGATATGTCGGTGCAGGCGGAGATCCTGAACCTGCTCAACCGTCTTAAGGCCGAGCACGAGATGACCTATCTGCTGGTGAGCCACGACGCGGACGTGATTGCCCATATGTCCGACCGGGCGGCGTTTATGGCGCACGGGGCGATCCAGAAGGTGTTTGACCGTGAGGCTATGTTAAGAGGCGAGCACAGGATGGGGTAAACCGTGCGGCGGCGCGGGTTTTCCAGGCCGGGTAAGGCATCGCCGCCACCCGGCCTACAATTACTTCAGCAGCTTCACCGTGGCATCAATGTCGATCTCATCTTCGGTGAAGATCAGCGTCGTGTTCTGGAAGGTGGTGATCGCCAGCTTCTTCACCGTGCGCATTTCGCCCGGCTTTTTATCAGATTTCGGCTTGATGCTGTTCATCAGCAGCCCCACCGACAGCACCGCATTCTCTTTGTCGATTTTGGTATCGGCAGGCTCTTCTTCGCTGAACACCACGAAGGACTTGATCGAGCTGAGCTTCACGCGCTCGCCTGCGATATAGAGATGTTTGCTTTCGGGGATCACCTTCACCGCGTAGGCGGAAAGGCCTTTGTTGTTGGTCGTTGGCTCAAAGGTCACCGCGGCATCTTTCTTAATCAGATCGGGGTTCGCGACCTTAATCACATGAAAATAGCGGTTGTCGCCGTTTTCATCTTTGATAAATCCAAAGCCTTTATCTTTAAACCACGTTGTGATTGTACCGTTCATCGCTGTTACCGCCTGTCAGATCGTAATGACTAAAGTTTTGCAGCGCGCAGTGTAATGCACAATGGATGAGGAGACAAAAAAAAGCCCCTGCACGGGTGCAGGGGAAAACTCATGTCAGAGCTTATTAGAATTTAGTTGAACACCATCCCGCCATCGATGAGCAGAGACTGGCCGGTCATGTAGTCGGAATCCGGTCCCGCCAGGTATGAAACGCAGGCGGCGACATCTTCCGGTTCGGACAGGCGGCCAAGCGTGATGCGTTTGGCAAAGGTTTCGGTACCGTAGCCGAGCGGTTTACCCGCCGCCTCGGAAACCTGACGGTCAATCTCTGCCCACATCGGCGTTTTAACGATGCCCGGGCAGTAGGCGTTAACGGTGATCCCCAGCGGAGCAAGATCCCGCGCGGCGGTCTGGGTTAGGCCGCGCACCGCGAATTTACTGGAACTGTAGACGGCCAGCTCGGGGTTGCCGGTGTGGCCCGCCTGGGAGCAGGCGTTGATGATTTTGCCGCCGTGCCCCTCTTTGCGGAACGCGTCAATCGCGGCCTGGATCCCCCAGATCACCCCTTTCACGTTAATGTTGTAGACCTTATCGACAATCTCTGGCGTGATGGATTCGATTGGCGTGGACGGAGCAACCCCGGCGTTGTTAACGATCACGTGGAAACCGCCCAACGCGGTGCGGGCTTTCTCTACCGCCGCAAATACCTGCTCGCGGTCAGAGACGTCCACCTTCACGGCAACGGCGTTACCGCCGTTGCGGATGATTTCATCGGCCACGGCTCTGGCCGTCTCCGCGTTATAGTCGGCGATGGCGACGGCAAAGCCATCCTTCACCAGGCGAAGCGCAATCGCTTTACCAATCCCCTGGCCTGAGCCTGTTACGAGAGCAACTTTTTGCATTTCTCTGTCCTTATGTTGAGTCACAAAATCTGGCTGAGATGGAGCTGGCCCATCAGCAGCGGGTTATCGCTGTAGTCAACGGGAATGGCCACCACGGCCGGGCCATCCACATCCATCGCCGCACGCAGCGTGGGTTCGAGCGCGTCGGCGCTCTCCACGGCAAAGCCTTTCGCGCCAAAGGCGTCGGCATAGACTTTGAAATCGACCGGGCCGAACTCGACGCCGGAAAGACGCTGGTATTTTTTCTCTTCCTGAATGGCAACCATGTTGTAGCCGTTATCCACCCAGATGATGTGCAGCACGTTAGCGTTGAGGCGCACCGCGGTTTCCAGCTCCATGCTTGACTGCAGGAAGCCGCCGTCGCCGGAGACCGACACCACCTTGCGGCGCGGGTTGACCAGCCACGCGCCAATCGCCCACGGCAGCGCGACGCCCATGGTCTGCTGACCGTTGGAGATCATCACCTGACGCGCACGGAAGCTGTAGAGGTAGCGGGCGATCCAGATGTGGAAGCTGCCCATATCCACGGTGAGGGTCACGTCGTTATTGACGATGTCCTGCATGGCCCGCACGATGCGCAGCGGATGCAGGGCGAACTGATTAAGCGAGGCGCCGCGACGATCGAGCAGATCGCGCTGATGCTGGCGATCGACCAGAATTTCGGAGGCCCGCTGGCTCAGCTCGAGCTTATGGTCGATACGGTTAGCGAGCAGGTTCAGCGTTTCGGCAATGTCCCCCACCAGCTCCAGATCCGGCACGTAGTTACGTTCTTCATAGGCAGGCAGCACGTCAATGTGCACCAGCGTGGCGTCGCCGCTGTTCCACATGGACGGCTCGTACTCCACCGGGCTGTAGCCGATGCAGATAATCAGATCCGCCAGATGGAGCAGCCGGTCGCCCGCCTGGTTATTGAAGAGACCGACGCGTCCGGCGAAGCGGGTGAAGTGCTCCTGATTCACCGCCCCGGCGGCCTGATAGGTGCTGGTGACCGGAATACGGCTTTTCTCCAGCAGCTTGCGCAGCGCGGCGCTGTTGGCGGGCTGGCTCGCCATCAGCCCCAGCAGGATGACCGGGTTTTTGGCCTTTTCGATAAGCTTCGCCACGTCGTTAATGGCGGATTCCGGTGCCGGGCCCATCAGCGCCGGGCCGCTGGCAGGCAAAATTGCTCCCGTGGCGGGCTGGTCGACAATATCCTGCGGCAGGCTGACAAAAGCGCCCCCCGGCCTGCCGTGCTCGGCGGCGCGAAACGCGTTGGAAACCACCTCAGCAATCGCGTCCGGCGCACTCACTTCGACGGCGTATTTCGTGACCGGGCTGAACATGGCGACGGTGTCCATGCTCTGGTGCACCAGTTTGGCTTTATCTGCCCGCTTCACCGCCCCGCCCAGCGCCACGACCGGGTCGCCTTCGCTGTTGGCGGTGGCAATGCCGGTGATCAGGTTCGAACAGCCGGGCCCGGAGGTCACCAGCGCCACCCCGGCCTTGCCGGTCAGACGCCCTACCGCCGCCGCCATGAACGCCGCGTTCGCTTCGTGACGCACCGGAATAATCTCGATGGAGGAATCCAGCAGGGAGTCAAAGACCTTGTCGATTTTCGCCCCCGGGATCCCGAACACCTGCTTCACGCCCTGCGCTTCCAGCTGGCCGACAACCAAATCGGCGCCGTGCGCCCACTGACGTGACTGTTTCTCACTGTTCACGATAGTTCTCCTGTTAGTTTTCGACGGAACGGATCGCTGCGTCCAGATTGCTGGGGTGAAGGTTGGCCTGTAAAAACGCGTTGTCGGCGGGCAGGTCAATCATCAGCTTGTGAATTTCACCGAAGGTGAGCACGCCGCTCTCCAGTTGGTAATCGAGCAGATGGCCCCCGCCCTGACGGTCGTCGGTGATGAAATGTTCGTGGTAGCCCGCCACGTTGATGCCCTGCATATGCTGTGGCGTGCGGAACCCGACCAACACGCCTTCACGCTGGTTAAAGCGGAACACCGGCTGGTCGTCCAGCACGTCGGTCATCGCGCGGTACGGCGGCTTCTGGCGCGGTACGGTGCGGGTGTGGGCGTGGCGGAAATTGCCGTCAATGCGCAGCGCGCAGAACAGGTTATCGGAGGGGATCTGCTGGTCGATCGCGTCGTGGATCTGCTGACGGCTGACCGGCGCATTGAAGGTGATACGATACTGCGGCTGGAACCAGGTCATCACCGCGAACGGCGTTTTCTGCTCCGGCTTCGCGGCACGCGCACTGCCGTCGGCGCGCAGCTGGTATACCTTGCTGCTGAAGGCAATCATTTCGCCGTCCAGCTCGTTGAAGGTGCCCAGGCCAAAATCACCGTGTGCCAGCAAATCGGCGATGGTGGTCTCCCCTTCGTACACGCCGCTTAGCAGGGCGCTCATTAGCGATGTCTGGTAGATCACGCTGTCAGGATGCTGGGCGGAAAACCCGCGCAGGGTCTCGCACAAGCTGGCCTCACAGTCGCAGGCAGATGAATGCATCATCGTGCTCGTCCTCTTCAACTTTATTTAGAAAGGTTAAATAAATGTTGACCCGATTCAGCAGAGAGTTCCAATATAGAAACCATGCTGGTTTGAGACGTTTTAGATATGGAACTTCGTTATCTGCGGTATTTTGTCGCGGTTGCACGCGAGCGACACTTCACCAGGGCGGCCGAAGCGCTGGGTATTTCACAGTCTCCTCTGAGTCAGCAGATCAAACGGCTCGAAGAGGAAGTCGGCACGCCGCTGTTCAGGCGCCTGACGCGGGGCGTGGAGCTGACAGAGGCGGGAGAAGCCTTCTACGAGGACGCCTGCAAGATCCTGGCGCTGAGCGACGCCGCGCTGGAAAAAGCCCGCGGCATCGCGCGCGGGCTGAACGGAAACCTGTCGATTGGCATCACCAGCTCCGACGCTTTTCATCCCAAAATTTTCGCGCTGATTCGCCAGTTTCAGGTGCAGAACATGGCGGTACAGGTTCACCAGGTGGAAGCCAATATGTCGTCGCTGACGACGATGCTGGCGGAGGGTGAACTGGATATCGCCTTCGTGCGCCTGCCGTGCGAGAGCAGCAAGGCGTTCGAGTTAAAAATCCTCGACCGGGAGCCGATGGTGGTGGCGCTGCATCGCGACCATCCGCTGGCGGCGTGCGGTTCGCTGGCGTTAGAGCAGCTTCGGGATACGCCAGTAGTGTTGTTCCCGCAGGAGGTCGCGCCGGGGCTGTACGAGCGGGTTCACGGCTGCTGCGAGCGGGCCGGAATCGACGTGCAGCACGCGCTGCAGTCGTCGCAGCTTTCCTCCTCCCTGAGCATGGTTTCCGCCGGCGGCGGGTTCGCGCTGGTGCCGAAATCCATGGCGGCCATTTCTCCGCCGAATGTCACCTACCACGCGCTGAGCTCGCCGGAGCTTTATACCGATATCGCGCTCTGCTGGCGGCGGTTTGAACGCTCGCGGACGGTGAAGCGGTTTTTGACGATGCTGAACGAGGGGTGACGGCAGCGCGGCTGTGCCCGGCGGCGCTGCGCTTGCGCGGGCCTACGGTTGGGGACGCGGTCAGGTTGGGTTTCACACGCCTGATGCTCTCTGTTCAGCTCCCCGTTGACTTATTTACGCTGTGTTTTCATCATCCGTTTCCGGGACAACGCGAGTCCGTTCAGTCTGCGAAGATCGAACGTCACTTGACAACTGCAGCGCTAACCTTAAAAAGCAGGACTATTTGCTATGAATCCAAGGGAAAATATTGTCAGTACATTCAGTGAGTTGTCTGCAGAATTACAGCGTGCTGCCGAGTTCTCGCTACAGAATACCAATCAACTGGTCGTGCTATCGATGCGCGCCTTCGCAAGTGAAGCCGGTGTGAAACCCGCCACGCTGCTGAGGTTGGCGCAACGATTAGGCTACAACGGCTGGGGTGAACTCAAGGACGCATTCATTGATGAACTCGGACTGCGCAATGATACATATGTATCTAAAGCCGAGAAGCTGATCGCCAAAGGCACTCAGCCTCAGCTTTATGAAGAGGTGTTTCAGGCGCATCAGGCAAATTTGGCTTTTACACAGCACGAAAACCATCAGGCGATGGAGCAGGCCGTATCGCTGCTGGACGCGGCTGAGAATGTCTATATTTGCGGCTTCCGGGCCAGCTTTCCTATCGCCTGGTCGCTGTTTTATGTCTATCGACTGTTTAATCGTCAAGCGTCGCTCATTGATGGTCTGGCGAGCAACATCGAAGTGTTCACGCGTGAATTAACAGCACAAGATTGCCTGTTACTCACCAGTTTTGCCCCCTATTCCCGTGAGTCGCTGGATGTCCTGCGCGCAGCCCGGCAGGCGGGCGCGACAATCGTCGCCATCACGGATTCTCCCGTCTCGCCATTAGCCCAGGCTGCCGATTGCACGCTGCTGTTCTCTATCGACAGCCCGTCATTTTTCCCTTCCGTAGTGTCGGGTATGGGGCTCGCCGAGTGTTTACTGGCGATGCTGGTCGCGCGACATGGTCGGGATGCAGTGAATAAAATCGAAAATGCTGAACGCTATCTTATCGACTCTGGTGCCTATGTGGTCCCTGGGAACCCTGAAAAATGATTCATTTGCATTCGGCATAAGAAAACAGAATGCATTTGGATCAAAATGAAATTGACGCGATACAAATGGATCCTGCAAGATGCGCTTTATTAGCACAGCGCATTCAGGAGCAGGACCCGCATGACCCATATCATTCACCGCAGTTTACGCAGCACGCCCGCCGTGGCGGTACGCGCCCAGGGGGCGTACATTTTTGATGCACAGGGAAAACAGTATCTGGATGCCTGCGGTGGCGCCGCCGTTTCGTGTTTAGGCCACGCGCATCCGGACGTGCTGGCTGCGATGCATCGCCAGATCGATCGGCTGGCCTATGCCCACACCAGTTTTTTTACCAGCGACACCGTTGAACAGCTTGCTGAACAGCTGACGCGCACGGCGCCTGGCGATCTTAACTATGCCTATTTCGTTTCGGGCGGTTCGGAAGCGGTTGAAACCGCGCTTAAGCTGGCGCGCCAGTATTTTGTTGAGATCGGACAGCCGTCGCGCACCAAATTTATCGCCCGTAAGCAGAGCTATCATGGCAATACCCTTGGGGCGCTCGCGGTAGGAGGCAACGAATGGCGTCGCCGCCAGTTTGCCCCCTTGCTGATCGACGTGATCCGCGTTTCGGCCTGCAATGAATATCGCGACCGCCGCGATGACGAAACCCAGCAGCAATACACCACGCGCCTGCTCAACGAGCTGGAGCAAGCCATTATTGAGGCCGGTCCCGACACCATTATTGGTTTCTGTGCTGAAACCGTGGTGGGGGCTACCACCGGCGCCACGCCGCCCACCCCGGGCTATCTTAAAGGCGTGCGCAACCTGTGTGATAAATACGGCATCCTCTATATCGCGGATGAAGTCATGTGCGGCATGGGACGCACAGGCACATTGCATGCGTTTGAACAGGATGATGTGGTGCCGGATTTGGTGACCATCGCGAAGGGGCTGGGGGGCGGCTATCAGCCGATTGGCGCAGTATTAGCGAGCGAGAAGGTTGTCTCAGCGCTGCAGGCAGGTAGCGGTCTGTTCCAGCACGGGCACACCTACATTTGCCACGCGACCGCCGCTTCCGCAGCCCTGGCCGTGCAGCAGGTGATTGCGCGCGATAATTTGCTGCAGGCGGTCAGGCAACAGGGGGCTTACCTGCACAACGCATTGCGTGAAGTGCTGGGGGAATTACCGCACGTCGGTGATACGCGCGGGCGCGGCTTGTTTGCGGGGGTTGAGCTGGTGCGCGATAAAGCCAGCAAAACCCCCTTCGATCCTGCCCTGAAGCTGCATGCAGCAATCAAAGCAAACTGTATGTCACGTGGGCTGATGGTCTATCCAATGGGTGGAACCATTGACGGACAGTACGGCGACCATATCCTGATCGCACCACCGTTTATCGTCACGCCTGGCCAGCTCGACTTTGTGATGGACACGCTGAACACCGTGATTCGCGAAGAGACCAGCAAATTATGATCAATCGTTTACCGCCGCTGGCGGAGCATGAGTGGGACGACCAGCAGCGCGCGTTGGCCGAAGAGATAATCAACGGGCCCCGCGGTGCGCTGCTGCCACCTTTCGAGCCGCTGCTGCGCAGTCCAGAGCTCATGGCGCATGCGCAACGCATGGGAGAATACCTGCGTTATCGCAGCGCGCTGGGACAGCGCCTGTCGGAACTGGCGATTTTGATGACCGCGCGGCACTGGTCGCAGCCTGTTGAGTGGGCGATTCACGCGCCGATAGCGCGCGAGAAGGGTATTTCTGCCGCGTCGGTGCAGGCGATTAATGAAAAGCGTCTTCCAGAGGATCTGCAGCCGGATGAATGGGCGGTCTATCACTTTTGCAAGGAGTTACAGGAGCAGCAGAAGGTCAGCGATGCCACCTGGCAGCACGCTATCGCGCTCTGGGGCGAGAAAGGCGTGGTGGATCTGATCGGCATCAATGGCTATTACAGTTTTCTCTCAATGGTAATGAACGGCGCACAGACGCCGGTACCCGACAGCCGGGATGAGATTATTCCCGCATAAGCTTTCGCTTTAAATCTGGCGCATGAAAGTGCGCCCTGCATATCAACTTTTTATTTTCCCATTCCGCCGATGTATTTCGCCGGGTGACATTCATGCACGCTACTTCACTGACGCCGAGGGTTATCATGTCTGGATTATTCACTAAATTAAAAGTTACGTTAGCGCTGGTCGCTTGCTCCGCCAGTTTTGTGGCACAAGCGCAGGATAAATTAACGGTTGGTGTGGATACCGCCTTTGTCCCCTTTGAATTTAAACAAGGCGATAAATACGTCGGCTTTGATATTGATTTGTGGGATGCCATAGCTAAAAAAATGGATGTCAGCTACGAATTACGCCCGATGGATTTTGGGGGACTGATCCCGGGTTTACAATCACGCAATCTGGATGTCGCCATGGCGGGCATTACGATAACCGACGCGCGTAAACAGGTCGTCGATTTCAGCGACGGTTATTATGATGCTGATTTATTAATGGCGGTGAAAAGCAGCGATAACACCATTACTAAATTCAGCGATTTAGCAGGAAAGAAAGTGGGATTAAAGCAGGGAACGGCGGCGGCCAGCTTTATGAAAAGCAAATATAAGGCGAACTATGTTGAATTCCCGAATATCGACAACGCCTATCTTGATTTGCAGGCCGGTAACCTTGATGCCGTGGTGCATGATTCCCCCAACGTGCTCTATTACGTAAAAACGGCGGGTGATGGCAAAGTGAAATCGACCGGCGAGACTGACAGCATTCTGCCGCAGCACTATGGCTTTGCCATGCAGAAGAACAGCGCTCTGACGCCGAAGATCAACGCTGCGCTGCATGCGTTACGTGCGGACGGGACGTACAGCAAGATTTACGTGAAGTGGTTTGCTAAACAGCCAAAATAATCCCGCCAGGTCGGAGCGATCCGACCTCGTTGCATCTTAACGGGTAATATATGAATTTCGACAGTAAATATATTTGGGAGTCCCTGCCGCTGCTGTTGCAAGGACTACAACTGACGCTGATTATTTCATTATCAGGTTTATTGGGTGGTTTTGTTATTGGCCTGCTGGCGGGAACCTGCCGGGCGCTCGGAGGAAAAATATCAAAGACAGTCTCTTTAGTCTTTGTCGAGTTAATCCGCGGAACGCCTATTATGGTGCAAGTGATGTTTATTTACTTCGCACTCCCCATGGTGTTACCGATTCATATCGACCCGGTAACGGCGGCCATTACGACCATTGTGATTAACTCAGGCGCTTATATTGCAGAAATCACCCGAGGAGCGATCCTCTCAATTAATAAAGGTTTTAGAGAGGCCAGCCTGGCAATGGGATTATCCCAGCGCAGCACGCTATGGCATGTCATTATGCCGCTGGCATTACGCCGTATGATCCCTGCGTTAGGTAATCAGTGGATTATCAGTATTAAAGATACCTCGCTGTTTATTGTGATTGGTGTGGCGGAATTGACTCGTCAGGGGCAAGAAATTATTGCCGGTAATTTCCGCGCGCTGGAAGTCTGGACCGCAGTGGCAATGATCTACCTGCTGGTGACGCTGTGCCTGAGTTTCCTGCTGAAGCAACTGGAGAAGAGGATCCATATTTTATGAGCATGGTTGAATTTAGCGCGGTGTCGAAAAATTTCGGTGCCACTCGGGTGCTGCACGACATCAATTTAAAAATTGATGCTGGCGAAGTCGTGGTGATCATCGGACCTTCCGGTTCGGGCAAATCGACGCTGCTGCGCTGCATTAACAAGCTGGAGGAAATTTCCTCCGGCACGCTGCTGGTAGCGGGAATGCATATTACCGATCCTCACGCTAACGAATGTGATATCCGCCGTGAAGCCGGGATGGTGTTTCAGCAGTTCCATCTGTTTCCCCACCTGACGGCGCTGGAGAATGTGATGTTTGGTCCGGTTCGCGTACGCAAACAGAGCAAAGCCGCCGCGCGGGAACAGGCGCTGGCGCTGCTGGACCGCGTTGGCTTACGCGAACGCGCCAGTCACTACCCATCAGAGCTCTCTGGCGGTCAGCAGCAACGCGTGGCCATCGCCAGAGCCCTGGCGGTGAAGCCGAAAATGATGCTGTTCGATGAGCCGACATCAGCGCTGGACCCCGAATTACGGCATGAGGTGCTGAAAGTCATGCGCTCGCTGGCAGAAGAAGGCATGACTATGGTGATTGTGACCCATGAAATCGGCTTCGCCCGCGATGTGGCATCGCGGCTCATCTTTATTGATGGCGGTACCATTGCCGAAGATGGTCCACCTGATATGCTGCTGAATAGCAGTCGCAATCCACGCCTGAAAGAATTTTTGCAACACGTATCCTGAATAGAAGTGAATGATAACCCTATGAAAAAAATCGACATTCGTGGTTCCGCTTTTGCAGTAGGTCAGGCGCTTGGCGCGTTCGGCCGCGAGGCCTGGCATGCAAAACTGACGCAAACGGCCTTGTGGCAAACCGTTACCGCCATGAAAGACGCAGAACAGACCCGGAGCATGCGCTCGCGGGTCCAGTCTCAATATCCCCCGATCTGGCAGGAGCTGGAAGGTTTGGCCGAGGGCCTGGATGCACCGTTTGATGAGGTGTTTGCCTGGAACTGCCGTGGCGATCTGGTGCGCTCAACCTCCGATGGCTGCACCACGGTAGCGGGAAGCACCGCTGAGGGAGAGCTGATGATCGCGCATAATGAAGACGGTTTCCCGCAGCTTCGCAATGACTGCGCCATCGTCAGCATCACCCCGGATGACGGCCTGGCGTTCACCAGTTTTGCTTATCCGGGATCGATTTGCGGACATACCTTCGCCGTAAACGAAAAGGGCGTAGTGAATACGGTGAATAACATACGCGCTTTGCACCGTCCGGACGGCATGCCGCGCCAGATACTTGCCCGCGCCGCGCTGAATGCCGCCACGCTAGCTGAAGCCATCTCCATACTGACTACCGAGCCACGCGCCGGTGCATTTCACCATACGGTGGGACAAATGGGAGACAGCCGACTGTTTAGCGTGGAGGCTACGGGAACAGGCTGTTCCGTTATGCCGCTGCGGGAGGTTTTCGCCCATGCTAATCACCTTATCCACCCTCAGCTTGATGCGGTTGAGCAGGTGATCACTGACAGCTCCCGGTCACGCCAGCAGCGGCTAAACGCCTGGCTGGAGACGCAATCTCACCTTGATGATGCGGCAGCACTGGGTATTCTTTCAGACCAGCATGATCCCGCGCTCCCGATTTATCGTCTCTCGCCACAGGACCCGGATGAAGAGAACACGCTGGCCACTGCCGTCTTTACCCTGAGCACGTCGGACATAAAATGGCAGATATTCACTCACGATCGGCAAAAACCCGCTTTAGAGTCTCACTGAGTCGCTTCCGCAACTAATGCGGCCTGCACCGCTGGACGGGCACTGATTTTTTCCCTGTACTCCAGCAACGCAGGCCAGGGGCTCAGCTCAATGGCGAAGAACCTGGCCCACCCCAGCACGGTGAAAAGATAGGCATCTGCCACGCTGAATGACGCTCCCGTCAGATAAGCGCTGGTGGAGAGCGTCTCCTGAAGAAAATCGAACAGCCTGAACAGCTTCTCGCGAAAAATAGTTTTGACCTCTTCGGGCAGCGCGCGGTTGAAAAGAGGTGCCGATCCGGCGTGTATTTCACTGGTGATAAAGTTAAGCCATTCCTGAAGCCGCACCCGCTCCCAGCTATCTGCTCGCGGTGCCAGCCCCCTCTCCGGCTTGAGGTCCGCGAGGTACTGCAAAATCGCTGGCCCTTCGGTCAGTATTTTCCCGTCATTCAACTCAAGCGCAGCGACATACCCTTTAGGGTTAATGGTCAGGAAGTCGCGCCCGTCAGCGGTATGCTTGCTCCTGTTGTCCACTTTAACCAGTTCAAACTCAATCGCCAGTTCGCGAAGCACGATATGGGGTGAGAGTGAACAGGTGTCCGGGGCGTAATAGAGTTTCATAGTCTCTCCGTTAAAGCGGCTAAGTGATAAAGATTCGGTTTGCCTACACTGTGCTTAACGCCGCTCTCACTGTAAAATTAATGATTCATAAATCAACTATTAGCTGAACTACTGATACCCATGATGAATCTTTTGCACTGGCGCCTGGTGGTTGCCGTGGCGGACGCGAGTAACATTTCGCGTGCTGCTGAAGAGGTCGGCATGACGCAGTCGGGCGCCAGCTAGGCGATCGCGCAGTTAGAGGCCGCACTAGGATTTGCGGTATTCACGCGTGAGCGACGCCACATCGGCGTAACGGCCCTGGGCGAGCAGGTGGTCAAAGAGGCAAGGAGCATGCTGGCGCGACTGGACGCCATCCGCGTACTGGCGGATGAGAGCCAGGGCTTAAGTGGCGGGCGCATTCGTCTTGCCAGTTTTCCTTCGGTGACATCCACATTTTTGCCAGGACTGCTGCGGGACTTTAAGCGCCTGCATCCTGAAATCGAGGTGGTTGTACTGGAAGGGACGGACCAGGAAGTTGAGGAATGGATTGCGGCAGATACGGTTGATCTGG
This sequence comes from Enterobacter sp., assembly GCF_977039595.1. Lineage (NCBI taxonomy): Bacteria > Pseudomonadati > Pseudomonadota > Gammaproteobacteria > Enterobacterales > Enterobacteriaceae > Enterobacter > Enterobacter sp. The sequence goes on along the minus strand of NZ_CDRQYH010000045.1, from coordinate 5,517 downwards.
GTGTGGTCATGAATCCTGTTCCCGGACGCGCGGATGCGATCCTGGGACAGGATGCATGGGTCGCGGTGCTGCCGGCCAGCCACCGTCAGGCTCGTGATGCACGCGCACGCGGCATCACCCTTGAGGAACTGGCAGACCAGCCTTTTGTACTCGCCACAGGAGGTTGTGCCGTTAATGGAAAAAGCCTGATGGAACAGGCTGGCTTGCGGTTGTCTGACGTACGCGTGACCATCCGCGACTGGATCAGCGCCTGCCTGCTGGTACGCGAAGGTATGGGCGTCGCGCTTATACCGGAATCCGCCCTGCCAGGTGAATTACGCGGTTTGTGCATCGTGCCCGTGACGCCTTCGCTGTGCCGGGAGTTTGGGTTGGTTTGTTCGCATGCGGGCAAATCTTCCCGCGCGACGCAGGCGTTATTAGAAGGGTTGAGCAAAATGAAAAGGTCTGCGTGAAGGGAGTTATTGATGATCCCACATTAATACCCCATGACGTGAGGAGGTTTGGTGTTTTCGTGGGCAGGGTAAGGCGTAGCCGCCACCCGGCAATGCCCTTCTGGAAGCCACCTCGCAAACCTGCAAGCAACCTTATGTAATTCAGGGGCATCCCTTTTCATCCCTTCTTCACGGTCGTAAAGTGCCTGCGTTGCGGCACATCCGTAACCGGGCGTAGGAACCCGTTTAACATGACTCGGCAATTATTTTTGTCGCGACAGCGCTCATCCCGTTAAAATACGGTCGCGCTGGCGGAGCAACCGAAAGGTTGGCCGTTTTGTCATGTGCGGCATTCCTACCTCCGTCAGCGCTACCACCCATGAGCGTAGGAACTTATGTGGTGGTCTGGATTTTTTTTGAAAAGGAATACTACATGACAACTATCCATACCCTGACTTACGCACTTTCTGAGGAAAGCGATGTTTATCACCTTCTCCACCTGCAACTTCCCGATTCTGCGGATCTCTTTGAACTGGCTGACGCCTGCACTGCGTATGTGAGCGTGCTGGTGGAAACTGACGATGCGGTGACGTTTGCCACACTCTGTGAGCGATTGCTGGCTGCGCTTAAGCGGCTGCGGGAATGCTGCGATGACGAACTGCCTTCGTATCTGGTTGAACAGTTGATCGCAGGGGAAAAGATTACCTCCTGCGTGCCGGACTGCTGGCAAGAGACGACGCTGCAAGTAGACTATGCCGTAGCGTTAACGCTGGCGGTGATGGGCGGGACACTGCCTGCGGGCGTGGCGAAAGAACTCACCGGGCTACTGCATGATATGGTCTGGCTGCTGGCTGAGTTTGTGAAGGAGCCGTATATTTCGGCGCATTGAGGCGGATGATGGGGGGCCGGGATTCTGCTAGGTTAGAAGCAGGATTTCGGCCTTACGCAAAGTACAGCGCTGTTTGTTGAATGTTCATTAGGAGCGAGGAGCATACATTAGAAGCTATCATCTATACTTGAAGTGCTACAGAAGATCATAAATTGTACACTCTGTTCTCAACATCCCATTATTGCTTTATGATCAATTGTAATTTTTTATGATGGAATCAAACGGATGAATCAGAAAGCATGGTCTTTTAAAGCAGTAGGTAATGATGATCTCCGGTACTTTGGGAATAATGGTTATCACGATGACTCAACTAGTTTTTATCAATATGACAATTTTGTACCAAACCATAAGCAAGTCAAAAAAGGAGATATTGTCATAATAACTGATAGGAATAACGTTCTGGGTATATCAGTTATAGATAATTTATCATCTTCCCCATATCTAAAAGCTCGTAACCGATGCCCATATGAGAATTGCACACCAGCAAAATTGCCCCTTCGAAAATCAAAAAATCCAAAGTGGCGATGCAGCAATGATCATGAATTTGAGCAGCCCAAAGTAGAAAACGTGCCGGCACTCAAATTTAAAGCTGAGTATAAGCACAACTACATGCCCATTAATTCTATCTCCATGATGGATTTAGTAACTCGTACACCGCGATACAACGTTCAAAGTTCAATTCAAGAAATTGATTTTGAATGGGCAAGTAGTCTATTTAGTGGCATCATTCAGTTGGAGTCTTCTGAAGCTGACATTGATGATACTTGTCTCGATGTAGATGATCAGCGCAAGGCGGTTTTACGGCAAATTAAGCAAAGGCGCGGGCAAAAAAGTTTCCGTGACAATTTGTTAAATCAAGAAGCAAAATGTGCAGTAAGTGGCTGTGAAATAGTTGATATCCTCGAAGCGGCACATATCACTGCATACAAAAATGATACACATAATCATGTCAGCAATGGACTATTATTGCGCTGTGATATGCATACTCTTTACGATCTGGATCTATTTGCAATCGAACCGAACTCATTCGTAATTTACTTTTCCCCACAGATCAAAGATAAAGAGTACATAAGATATCATGGTAAAAAGCTGCATGTAACGTATAAAGTTAACCATGGAGCTCTTGTCGAAAGATGGAAAAGGTTTGCTAAAAAATATGATTTAGATGAAGTTAACTCGCTAAATCTAATCATGCATAGTTAAACAATATTCTCAATAAAATTTATATTTAGTTAAGCGGTTACCATGTTTATAGTCCACTCTTAACCAAGAGTGGACATGATTTAATTCCATCAATTCCTTCGAGAGCGAGGAAGTGACGTTTCTGGATTAAGTGCATTAACCATAATTATATTTATCACTCCAATATTGCCGATGATTTTGCAAATGAGTGATTAACGGCCAGTCTTTCTTATCTTTTGGCAACCTAAGGTACCTGCCATCTAACTCTGCATATTCCGTCCCAACGAGCTGTTCAGATATTCTTATTTTTAGCTCAGCATCAATCCAGAGCAAACCACGATCAAATAAAGTATGAATATCTGTTTTCAATAATAAACCATGCTGGGCGCGGGTATGCCAGGAACCGGCATAAGGTGTTATATGAGCAGCCTCTAGTAACACCTGGATAGAACAACCTGTTACCGCACATCTGCCGTCATAAGCTTCGATTAGTTTTCGTCTAAATACGGGTTGTCCTTCCCGAACAATAACTTCACGTAAAGCCTTTAGACGGATGTCACCTTCATCCTCCGGCGACTCCGTGAATAATTCATCCCTCATTTCAAGTACTAACCGATCATATGGCCTTGGGACAGCAATCTGAACTGGTGTTCTCCCATCATCGCCAATATCCCATATACCGTGCAGTTCTTGGATATATAGTTCATACCGTGTATTTCGTAGGTTTCCTGTACGAAACAACACGTCGTATGGATTGCCCTGGTCAGTACGAGCGCTTTTACGGCTACCAAGATATCGATAACGTGAATTGCTATTAACAGTTAATGCATCCAGTTGAATGCGAATCTCGGTTTCTTTCAGAGTGGCGTTGCTGTTACGGATCCACTTAACAATATTTGCAGCAGAGGCGGAACCGAGTTGTGTCACGGCATACCATACACGTAGGTATTGTGGATAGTGCATTTCTTCAGGGATGATACCCGACTCACTAGCAACAAATGTTGAGAAATTATGATGACGCATCCACTCTCCCCATTGGCGAGAATGTGTACTAATACCTATACGATGTGGTTCGCGTTTACCAATTTCGTCATTAAATTCCTGGCGGGAGGGGGCTCGGCCTAGTTTCTCATAAAGTTCATCACAGCACTCCCATACAGCCCGTACCAACGGACCTTGTGGATATCCATCTTTGCGCAGATTCAAAATTATTCTCCGTCAATAAACATATCTTGAAATAAGTGAGATCCAACTCTGACATATAACTCGCAACAATTAATCAGACTTCTGTGAGCAAGAAGATGACTAACCCGCTCCGTGCCGACCTGTCACCTTGATTTAATAAACGAGTCTCAGGAAGTTGCTGTAACACTTTTGCGACATTTTTTAAGAGGGACCTAATTTACAGTCCCATCAACAATCTTGAAATTCTCAATTTGTCGATACCAGTTCCCTTAGATGCACGATATTTAAGATTCATTTTGACAAACTTTAGCCATTTTCCCTCGTCCTCTAAATCACCATGCAATGATCCGCCAGAGTATCGATTTATTAGGGCTGTTCTAACACTATGCCATTTTGACATATCAATACTAAGCCATAGATCAACAAATTCATGAGGTTTGAAACTTGCTAGAATCGGAATATAACCATATATATTTATCTCTCTGAAGCCATTTCTAGAAATTTGTTCACAAAACTTTCCGGTATCTTCCTTTAAATTTGTTTTCAGCTCAGCTCTAAAAATTGGATATTTTTTTCTTAAGGATATTTGTCTATGCTCCATTAATATTTTGTACAATTTCGCTGAGTATTTTCTATAAGAATCATTTATCCAAAATCCATATCCATAAGCTGAATCACGAATTGGATCATATTCTGTGAAGAGATCAGCGGGTAGGAATTTATCATTACATTGTAATTTTTTAACGTAGTCTAAAAAAAATGAATATATTTCATCAAAACTTTTATCAATATGTTGAGCATCTGATAATAAAAACAATACATTGATAGAATGCTGGATTTCACCGTTTTCGACTAACTGCATATTCTCAAAGAGAGCATAAAGTTCTTCTAACGCTTTATCCACCTCTTCAGTTTTGCATGAGTCGAAGCTCAAGATAGTAAACCAAGGTCCATAGCTCTCTGGTTTCATAAAATGACGGCTTTTACTTATGCAGTCATGGATTTGCTCTTTTATATATACGCCATTAATAATCGTATTGATTAAAATTTCATTTGAAATCAAATCACTTTCAATATTTAAGAGGACTTCGTTTTTTTTATAATTCTTTTTTATTGTATCAAATATATCTTCTGCATTTTTATCCTTATTCATGTAATAATAAACAGAATTTCTTGATTCAATGTCTTTGTCTCTTAATTGACCTAGCCTATAGTTTATATCTATTGCGGTAAACAAAACAAATAATTCTGACAATAATCTTTTATCATTATATAAATTTTCAGGAATACAAGGTAGGAACCTTGCACAATCATTAATTACGTAATCTAATACTCTTAATGATTTACATTGCGAAGCAATAAAAGATTTATAAATAATATCTTTAACACTTTCAAAAGCTTTTGGTGCCTTGCTTCTTTTGATAAATTGATTAAAGGCGCCCTGAATATCTGGTGAGACTTTTAGAATTTGCCCGAAGATTTTTTCTTTTTTATCTGTCAAACCTTCCTGTAATTTTTTATCATGCGCAATTACAATCACTTTGCATTGATGGTGTTCGATGTATTTATTTATTGCACCAAATATATCTTCTTGATCTATTTTACACCTTTCCAAATCATCAAAAATGATTGACTTGGAGTTATCAACCTTTTCTTTTATAAGAGCATTTGCTATGTTTCCGATTAATGGCCCTAATGCGAGTGTTAAGGAAGGTGCGAACAAGTTCCTGATATGAGATCATCATATTCATCCGGAGCGCATCCCAGAGGGACATCATGAGCCATCAACTCACCTTCGCCGATAGTGAATTCAGCACTAAGCGCCGTCAG
>NZ_CDRQYH010000044.1:30266-33494 GCF_977039595.1 Enterobacter sp. | reverse complement strand
ATGATCTACAAATCGATCATCGGATAATTGATTGTTGTGTGATAGCGCTAACTCATAAAGTTCAAAATTTGAGAACCTGCTACACTACGAAGCCTGTAAATACGGGCATGTTCATGAATTTTCCCTGCGGTTGGCAGGTAGATCAGGTTCAGTTTGGCGTCGTAAGACATCGCTGACCAGACGTTCGGCGTACCGCGGGTGTAGGTCTGGCCTTCTGGCGGCAGGCCGGTCAGGTTCGGATTACCCGGATCCCACGCCCAGGCCAGCTTACCGGTGTGAACGTCGTAGGCGCGCACCACGCCCGGCGGCTCGCCGGTTGAGTAGTTATCCGCGACGCGACCGCCGACGACGACAACGTTCCCGGCAACCAGAGGCGTCGAGGTTTGCTGATAATATCCGGGCTTAATCTCACCCATGCCGACGCTCAGATCCACGGTGCCATGGTCGCCGAAGTCGTCGCAGACCTTGCCGGTATCCGCGTTGATGGCAATCAGACGGGCATCGGTAGTGGGCAGGAACAGGCGGCGAGGGCATGCCGCAGGCTGTGTTTCTGCCTGTGACGTTGTCACGCTGGAGTGGTCTTCAAAATAGCCCAGACCGCGACAGCGCTGCCAGTTAGGGGCCGTGGCTTTGGAATCGTAGCGCCATTTTTCTTTACCGGAATCCACGTCCAGCGCCAGCACTTTGCTGTATGGGGTACAGACATACAGCGTGTCGCCAATCTGCAGCGGCGTGTTCTGATCTTCCGCACCCGAGCCGTTGCTCTGCGGAATATCGCCGGTGTGTGCAACCCACGCGACTTTCAGCGAGCTGACGTTTTGCTTGTTGATCTGGTCCAGCGCGGCGAAACGGTCGCCGTGGGTGGTATTGCCCCAGTGCTCCCAGTTCTTTTGCTGCTCGCCGGGGGCGACGGGTTTCACCGGAACGGGCTCGTTCGCTGCCACGAGGGTCTGCGGCTTAAACATCCAGCCCAGGCTGACCAGCATCGCCACCGCGAGCACGGCCGCGACGCCAAAAGCGGGAGCCTTGTTCGCGGCGCTGTGGTTTGCCGCGCGCAGGAAGGGCCAGACGATGGCGCACAGGAACGCCAGTACGGCAAAGGTAAACAGGCGGGAGAAGAGCGGCCAGAAATCCCAGCCCGCATCGCTTACCGCCCAGAACAGTGAGGCAATAAATCCAATGCTATAGAGCACGATCCCGCTGGTGCGGTTGAGGAAAATCAGGATCGCGGCAATCACCATTACCACGCCCATTATCAGGAAGTAACTACTTCCGCCCACGGTGGCGAGCTTAAAGCCCAACCCGCCGACGGCCAGACCGATGAGCATCATCAGTCCGGCAAGAAGCCACTGCAGAATACGAGGTATCCCGCGCGGCGCGCTGCCAAATGCCATTTCTGTCTCCTTAGCTCCCCCCGCTGTGTCGGGTATGTACCAGTTGGGTAATAAATGCGGTGGGATTGATGGTTGATACCGGTGAATTCGTTTATATCAAATAATTTGCGAACCATTTGGTGAATTCGCCGCTATGATAAAACTGTTAAATTGTTTTACGCAATTGTTAATGATTTATTCCGCATTATTTGATTAAGGCACAGGTCAACCCCCTCGCCCCAAAGGGGAGAGGGTCAGGGCGAAGGGCAAAAATGTTTTAAACCGGCATTGATTTACGGATGGCGCTCAGCAGCGTCTGCGCACCCGTTGAGAGTGGGGTGTCGACGCGGGTCAATATGCCGATGGGTTCACCGGGGCCAGGCGAGGTAATCGGCAGCGCGATCAGCGTTCCCTGGCGTAAATCATCTTTTACCGCCCCGGAAGGGACGAACCAGACGTAGTCATAATCCAGCGTAAGCTGGCGTGAAAGCGAGGCTGACAGCGTTTCGATACACCCTGAGGGAAGCGTACACCCCTGCATTTGCAGCAAGGTTTCGGCGGTCTGGCGCGGGACGGTCCCTTTTGGGCACACCACCACCGGCCACTCCATGACGCGGCTTAACGTCACCGTGTCCTGCAGCAGCGGGTGATCGGGACGAACCACCAGCTTCAGGGACTCCAGGAACAGCAGTTCGTAATTGAGACCGCCCATCAGTTCAGGGTCGGACATGCGGCCGATACCGATATCCAACTCGCCCGATTTCAGCCCCGCGAGCAGCATGGTGTTATTCATAGTGGCAACCTGAATCGTGGTATGCCGTTGCTGCTTGTGGAACTGGCCAATCACCGGCGGCAGAATGCCGAGCGCGGCGGTGGGCAGGGCCCCGACGCGGACGACCTCGCTGGTGTGTTCTTCTTTACGGTGCAGGGACTGGCCTGCGGTATTTAGCGCATCCAGCACCTTAACGGCGTGCGTAAGGAACTGTTCGCCCACGATGGTAAGCTGCGCCCCCAGCCGACCGCGGTCAAAAAGACGGGCGCCGGTCAGCTGTTCAAGCTCGTTGAGGGTTTTTGAGAGCGCAGGCTGGCTCAGGTTAAGAGTTTCAGCCGCACGCCCCAGCGTTCCCTGTTGAGCGACGGCCACAAATGTATGCAAATGGCGCAAGCGTATGCGCTGACTGAACAGACCATTTTTTTCCATAGGCGATGTTAAAAACAGAGCGATGCGGGTGACAAGTTAAGTTATTTAATTTTGATAACCTGATAGCAAAATATTTTTAACATTTGATCTGTTTGAGTTACAACATGTTTTTCGGCGGGGAATAAGAGCGAACGTCCTTGTTCATTTATTGCTCATTGCTGAGGGGAAAGGGTTAAGCGTTTAGATTACGCCGTCACCGCCGTCAGAACACCACACCTGGCCGGACGTAAACGAACATTCATCCGAGGCCAGCGTGACGTACAGCGGGGCAATCTCGACGGGCTGACCCGGACGACCCAGCGGCGTATCTCCGCCAAACTCCTTCACTTTTTCCATCGGCTGGCCGCCGCTGGACTGCAGCACCGTCCAGTATGGGCCGGGAGCGACCGCGTTGACGCGAATGCCCTTCGGACCCAGCTGCTTGGCTAAGGATTTGGTAAATACCGCCAGACAGGCTTTGGTCTGGGCGTAGTCCAGCAGCACCGGGCTGGGCTTCACGGCCTGAACGGAGGAGGTATTAATGATAACGGACGAGGCCTTCAGGTGCCGCAGGGCCGCCTTCGTGATCCAGAAAGGGGCATAAACGTTGGTTTTAAACGTCGCGTCAAAATCTTCGGTAGTCAACTCTTCAAGGGATTCACGGAACTGCTGGCG
>NZ_CDRQYH010000044.1:0-30256 GCF_977039595.1 Enterobacter sp. | reverse complement strand
GGCGTTGTTGACCAGAATATCCAGCCCGCCCAGCTTCGAGACGGCTTCTTCGACCAGGTTCTGGCAGAAGGTTTCGTCCAGAACGTCCCCCGGCAGCGCGACGGCGTTCCGGCCTTCGGCTTTGATCAGGTCGATGACCTCCGCGGCGTCTTTTTCCTCTTCAGGCAGATAGTTAATCGCCACGTCAGCGCCTTCACGGGCATAGGCGATGGCCACTGCGCGACCGATACCAGAGTCACCGCCGGTGATCAGCGCTTTTTTACCGGCCAGGCGGCCATGCCCTTTGTAGCTGGTTTCCCCGTGGTCGGGTACAGGCTGCATTTCGGATGCCAGTCCCGGTGGCGTTTGTGGCTGTTCCGGGAACGGGGGCTGCGGATAAGCGTTCGTACGTTGTTGGGTATCACTCATAGCTGACTCCTTAAGCCAAGGGGTGAGATTTGATGGATAACTGCAGCGTTAACGCTTCGCTGAATTATTTCTGCAAACGATCGACGCGGACGACGGCAGGAGATGATTTTTTATCAAGCGAACCGTTGATGCTGATCATCTGATCGGGTTTTACCGTTCTGCCGTCAAAGACTGCCTGGGGAATAATAACGTCGATTTTTCCGGTTTTATCCTGAAATACAAACTTATCGCCGCTACCGTCAATAAGATTACCGCGCAGTGAAATGGTCGCACCGTCGTGCAGTTGTTTTGCCTGATCGATGGTCATAATACGCGCATCATCGGTTCCGCGATATCCGCTATCCAGCGCATGGGGTGGCGGCGGAGCTTCACCTTTTTGTAACCCGCCGTTATTATCTGCGAAGGCGGCCGGAACAAGAAATATCATAAAAGCGGAAATAAGCGATAATTTCATCGGATATCCTTCATTTTGGGTGTCTTGACTTATTAAGTATTGTTGCTATTCCTTTATGTGGCAAATGTGATAAGTCCTAAAAACATTCGCTTGGGAAATCAAACTTATCGGATAATAAGCGAAACGGTGACGATGACCATGAAGCGTGAAAATGAAAAGTTGCCCGGGATAGATGAGAGTTTTCGCTTGCTGACGTTTGAATACGCGTTTCGTCAGGTGGGTTTTATTGTTCTGCTGGCTATTATCATCGCGGCTATCGCCGGCCTGTTTTCAAGCGGGTGGGTCAGCGATACGGTCAAAACCAATTCCGCAAAATCACTGACCATAAGCTATGAACGGTTTGGCCGACGGGAGACGGAGACGCGAATGGAGCTGGCGTTCCCGGTGCAATCAGAGGGTAAGTATGTTCTCAGCATGACCAGCGAGAGCAGCGATGTTTACGAGCCTGGCAGCGTCTGGCCGCAGCCTGACAGCATGTTCAGCCGGGGCAAGACCCTCTATTTTGTTTATAACAACTTGAAAAAATCAGACAACTTCTCTGTGTTATTCTTCACCACGCCTTCGAGAGCCGGTAAATGGAACACAACCATCCGTATTAACAGCGAGCCGGAGATAACCTTCTGGCAATTTATTTACCCCTAGGAGGCTGTTATGGATATGGTCTTTCGTGCGCTGGCGATTTATCTGTTCCTCGTGGTGGTTTTCAAAGTGGCCGGGCGGCGTGCGCTGCTGCAGATGACTAGCTTCGATCTCATTCTGCTCCTGATAATTAGTGAAGCCACGCAACAGGCGCTACTGGGACAGGATTTTTCCGTCACCGGCGCGATGATTACGATTACCACCCTGGTGGTGGTGGATATTATTTTTGGCCTTATGAAAAAGTATTTTTCGCCCGTAGAGAATATTCTGGACGGTACTCCCGTTATTCTGGTTGAGAACGGCGTGCCGTTAGCCGATAAACTGAAAAAAGTCGATGTATCCTGTGATGATATTCTGGTGTCAGCACGTCAAAATAATGGTATTACCGAAATAAGCCAAATTAAATATGCCATACTTGAGCGCAATGGACATATTTCAATCATTCCTTTCGAGAAATAAGAGGCGAAAAGATGAGCAATCTTTTTCACGACAACAATTATACCGTGGGTGAACTGACGAAAAAACTGGCGAGCAAATTAACCGATCTCGGGCTTCGCTTAACCACGGCAGAATCCTGTACCGGCGGAAAGCTATCGGTAGCACTCTGTGCCGAAGAGAACACGGCCGATTTTTATGATGTTGGCCTGGTCGTATTCAGCGACGAAGCCAAAGCGCGGATCCTCGGCGTTCGTCCTGAGACGCTCGCGCGCTATACCGCCGTCAGTGAGCAGACGGTGACCGAGATGGCCGCCAGCATCCGCGACATCGCCCAGGCAGATATCAGTATCGCCATCAGCGGCTATGCTGGCCCGGAAGGGGGCGACGATGGCACGGCGGCGGGGACGGTCTGCTTTGCGTGGAACATCCAGGGCGAGACGCAAACCCGCACCGTACTTTTCTCCGGAGACTGTCAGGACGTGGTGGAAAAAGCGGTGCATTTTTCGCTGGCCGAGCTGGTGACAGCATTGTCGGACGGAAATAACGGATAAACTCACGTGGAGGTTCTATGGCTGTCATAGTCATTACCGGTGGGACGGCGGGCGTGGGAAAAGCCACGGCGCTGCACTTTGCAAAAGCAGGTTACGATGTCGGCCTCATCGCCCGCGATGAGGCAAGCCTGCACTCCACCCAGGAAGAGCTGCGCCGCTTCGGCGTAAATGCACACGCCGTGCAGGCTGACGTCGCCGACAGTCAGGCGGTGGTGGATGCGGCTAACGAGATTGAGTATCGCCTCGGCGCGATTGATGTCTGGGTCAACAACGCCATGGGGGCCGTGCTGGCACCGTTTCGTACCCTTACGCCGGACGAGTTTCGGCGCGTGACTGAGGTGACATACCTCGGCTACGTGAACGGCACCCGCGCGGCTCTCGAGCTCATGGTTCCGCGCGACAGGGGCGTGATTATTCAGGTAGGGTCTGCGCTGGCCTACCGTTCCATTCCGCTGCAGTCCGCCTACTGCGGTGCCAAAGCTGCGATCCGCGGGTTCACCGATGCGGTGCGTACCGAGCTGATGCATGAGAACAGCCGGGTTCAGCTTTCGATGGTGCAGATGCCGGGGCTCAATACGCCGCAGTTCGAATGGGCAAGGAATAAGTTCGCCTGGGCGATGCGCCCGGTACCGCCGGTGTTCGAGCCTGAAGTCGCCGCCAGCGCCATCTTCAGGGTAGCGCAAAAGCCGGTGCGCGAGCTGTGGGTTGGCAGCAGCACCATTCAGTCGATTGTCGGGCAGTTCCTCTTCCCAGGTTTTCTGGACAGGCTGATGGTCAAGAAAGCCTGGGAAGGCCAGATGACCGACGATCTGAACGCGCCGGACCGTCGGGATTATCTCGACCAGCCGGTTAACGACCTGCACAAAATCCATGGCCGTTTCACTGATGAAGCGAAAACTCGCGCGTCGTCCGTGACTTCCGATATGCCGGGCAAAGTGGCGTTAGGGGCCCTTGCGGTGGCGGGTATTGTGTTGACGCGTTTGCTAACCCGCCGGAAACCGTAATCAGCGCAGCGCGCTGCGGTGCGTCCAGAACCAGCGATAGCCGTAGCCGCCAAGGCTGAGCTCGAAGGTTTTACCGCAAACCAGCGCGTCATTGTAGCGTTTGTCCGCGAGACAGGCGGTCCAGGTGGCGTTGCGGATCCCCTTCACGGTGAACTGCACCGGCTGGTCGCTGAAGTTAACAAAGGTCAGGATGCTGCGTTCTTCGGTCTCGTAATAGATCCCCAGTACCGCGTCACGATCGATCGTGAGGAGCCGAAAGGGCGCAACGGCGATTTCGGGGAACTCCGAGCGGGTATTGGCGATATCAATGATCCGGTGCAGAAGCGAGTTGCGGTGGAGGAGCGAATCCGCGACGTTGATTTTCTGATAGCGATAAGGACCGCGGTCGATAATCGGCGCGATAAATTTTTTCGGGTCGGCTGCCGAAAAACCGCCGCCTTGCGATCCCGCCCACTGCATCGGGGTGCGCACAGCGTAGCGCTCCTCCAGCTCGAGGTCATCCCCCATGCCGATCTCATCGCCGTAGCGCATCACCGGAACGCCGGGCAGGGAAAAAAGCACCGCATGGCAGAACGCCAGTCGCTTCAGATCGCCGTTTAGCATCGGCGCCAGGCGGCGGCGGATCCCGCGCTGATAGACGTTCATCTCCTCTTCAGGGGCGAAGGTATCGAGGACAAACTGTTTGTCTTTCTGGCTGATGCCCTCCAGATCCAGCTCGTCGTGATTGCGCAGCCAGTTGGCAAAACAGCATGAATCGGGCGGGACGATCATCTTCTTCACCGCGTTGCGCAGCGGACGGGCGCTTTTGCGGGCCAGGCTGACGTAAAAATATTTGTTGAGCCAGAAATTGAGCACCAGATTCAGGCGGTCATTATTGCCAAAGTAGTCCTGATAGGCCTCCACCTCAACGTCGACCTCACCCAGCAGGATCGCGTCCGGGTTGTGTTGCTCGATAAGACGACGCATATGCTCGAGGATCCACAGGCCCTTTTTTTCATCACCGTTTCCCGCCTGGGTGGTCAGGTGAGATGCGGCATCCAGTCGAAATCCCGACACGCCCAGCTTGAGCCAGAAGAGGATGATGTTCTCAATCTCTTTCAGCACCACTGGCGAGGTCAGATTCAGGTCCGGTTCGTGGCGATAGAACATGTGCCGGTAGTATTGTCCCGCCTCGTCGTCCCAGCTCCAGATGCTCTTTTCCACGCCGGGAAACATGGGGGGCGTATCGTCCTCGTCGTTATCTGACCAGAGGTAGTAATCCCGGTAGGGTGATGCCGGGTTGCGGCGTGCCTGCTGGAACCAGGGATGCGCGTCGGAGGTGTGCTGGATCAGCAGCTCGATAATGACCTGCATGCCCAGCTCGCGGGCCTGTTCGATAAAGGTGATGATATCGGCCAGCTTTCCGAAGCGGGGATCCACCTGGAGATGGTCGCTGACGTCATAGCCTTCATCAAGAAAGGGCGTGAGGTAAAACGGGGTGATCCAGATAACCGTCGCCCCCATGCGGCGAATGTAGCGCAGCTTGGCCGTTATCCCGGCGATGTCCCCGCAGCCATCGCCGTTCAGGTCATAAAAGAGTGCGGTATCAATCTGGTAAATAATGGCCCGTGTATGCCAGTCCGTCATAGCGTTCCTCAGTGGTAGCCTTCAGTATCCGAGACCTTGCCCCGGAAAACGTAGTAGCTCCAGGCGGTGTATACCAGGATCACCGGAATAATCAATAACGTCCCGACCAGCATAAACAGCTGGCTGGCAGGCGGAGCTGCGGCCTCCCACAGGGTGATGCGCGGCGGAATAATGTTCGGCCAGAGGCTGATACCCAGCCCGCTGAACCCGAGGAAGATCAGCCCCAGCGTCAGCAGGAAAGGGCGCGCGTGGCTGTCCGGATTGCGGGTCAGGCGCCAGATCAGCACGCTGAAGATGCCGACCAGCAGCGGAACCGGCAGGAACCAGAAGAAGTTGGGCAGTGTAAACCAGCGGTCGGCGACGTACTGCCAGCCGAGCGGGGTCCAGACGCTGACCACCGCGATAACCACCATCAGCGCAAGCAGCACGTGGCGGGTCAGTTCGCGCATGCGCTGTTGCAGCGCGCCTTCGCTTTTCATAATGAGCCAGGTGGTGCCCAGCAGCGTGTAGGCAACGACCAGCCCGATGCCGCAGAAGAGGTTAAAGGGCGTGAACCAGTCCAGCGCCGAGCCGACAAAGCGTCGGCCCTCCACGTCAAAGCCGTTGATCACGGCGCCCACCACCACGCCCTGGCTGAAGGTAGCGAGCAGGGAGCCGCCGGCAAAGGAGTAGTCCCAGAATTTACGGTGTGAAGGGGTGGCTTTGAAGCGGAACTCAAAGGCGACCCCGCGGAAAATGAGGCCGATCAGCATTGCGGTGAGCGGGATCGTCAGCGCATCAATAATGACCGCGTAGGCCAGCGGAAACGCGCCGAAAAGACCCGCGCCGCCGAGGACAAGCCAGGTCTCGTTGCCGTCCCAGACGGGCGCCACGCTGTTGACCATCACATCGCGCTCTTTCGCATCGCCCACGAAGTTAAACAGCAGGCCAATCCCCAGGTCGAAGCCGTCCATAATGATATACATCAGCGTGGCAAACACGATGATGGCAAACCAAATCACCGAGATATCGACGCCCATCAGATTCTCTCCTCTTCCGGAACAGACTCCGCTGCAGACAGCGGACGGGCTGGCGTGCCCGAGGTGTTTGACGTCAGCGTATCGACGCGCTGAGGACCTTTCTTAATCAGCCGGATAAGATAAACATAGCCCACGCCAAATACGGATGAGTAGACGACGAAGAACGCCAGCAGGCTAATGCTCATCTGCAGGGTGCTGTGCAGCGATACCGCGTCGATGGTGCGCAGGTAGCCATAGACAACCCATGGCTGACGGCCCACTTCGGTGGTCACCCAGCCGGCGAGCAGCGCCAGCAGCCCGGCAGGCCCCATGCAGAGGGCAAACCAGTGGAACGGACGCGAGTGGTAAAGTCGATGACGATAGCGCAGCCAGAGGCTGACCAGACCGAGAGTAATCATCAGCAGCCCCATCCCGACCATCACGCGGAACGACCAGAAAACGATGGTCGAGTTTGGGCGATCCTCTTTTGGGAAGTCTTTCAGCGCGGGGACCTGTTTATCCAGACTGTGCGTCAGGATCAGGCTGCCGAGGGCAGGGATCTCCAGACCGTATTTGGTGCGCTCCTCCTCCATATCCGGCAGGCCAAACAGCAGCAGCGGGGTGGCCTCGCCGGGCGGATTTTCCCAGTGACCCTCAATGGCGGCAATTTTCGCCGGCTGATGCTCAAGCGTGTTCAGGCCGTGCATATCGCCCACCACCGCCTGAATGGGCGCGACCAGCAGCGCCATCCACATCGCCATCGAAAACATGGTGCGAACGGCTGGCGTATCGTTCCCGCGCAGCAGGTGCCAGGCGCCCGACGCGCCGACAAACAGCGCGCTGCTCAGGAACGCGGCGATAGCCATATGAATAAGACGGTAAGGGAAGGAGGGGTTAAAAACGATGGCCAGCCAGTCCTGCGGGATAACCTGCCCATTTTCGATAGTGAAACCCTGCGGCGTATGCATCCAGCTGTTGGAGGCGAGGATCCAGAAGGTCGACATTAGCGTGCCGAGCGCCACCATGCAGGTCGAAAAGAAGTGCAGGCCCGGCCCGACCTTGTTCCAGCCGAACATCATAACGCCGAGGAATCCGGCCTCCAGGAAGAAGGCGGTTAACACCTCATAGGTCAGAAGCGGGCCGGTAATGCTGCCCGCGAACTGGGAGAACCCGCTCCAGTTGGTGCCAAACTGATACGCCATAACCAGCCCGGAAACGACGCCCATGCCGAAGTTAACGGCAAATATCTTTAGCCAGAAGTGGTATAGCGATCGCCAGACGTCGTTTTTGGTGCGCAGCCACATGCCTTCCAGCACCACCAGATAGCTGGCGAGGCCGATGGTGATCGCGGGAAAAAGGATATGGAACGAGACGGTAAAAGCGAACTGAATTCTGGCCAGATGAAATGCATCGAGTTCGAACATGGTCCGTACCTCTGAGACGATGGGGCACGCGACTTGCCGGGCAGTTCAGGACTGCCCGGCAAACCGATTACGGTTTAGTCTTACCGGCACCCAGCTCGGCACCGGTCAGCGGGTCGGAATGTGGATCGGACTTCGTGCGGGCAGACATCGCCTTAACCAGGGTTGCCTGCTCGGTTGTGAGCGTCACGCTGGCACTGCCATCGCCGCCGTCAACCGCAGGCTGGGGGGACTCAACGTAATCGAAATGTTTATCGCTGTTCCAGCTTCCGCGAACCTCTCCACCTTCAGACATATTGTAGTACTTGTTGGTGAATTCCTCGATTGGCGGCAGTTTTCCCGGCGGGAAATTATTACGGATGGACTGCAGCGCCTTCTCAAAGGAGAGCTGATGCGCCGCCTCACGCGTCATCAGAAACGCCAGCGCGTCCTTAACGCCGGGATCGTCGGTCACGTTGATCAGCCGTTCATAGATGATTTTGGCTCTGGCTTCGGCCGCCACGTTTGAGCGTAGGTCCGCCGTCGGCTCGCCAATGGTGTCGACGTAGGCCGCCGTCCAGGGCACGCCTGCTGAGTTGGTGAGCGGCGTACCGCCGCCGTAGAGCAGGGAGGTGATGTGGCTGTCATTCCCGTTTTCGGTCATGGAGCGATAGAGCTCGGCCTCATTTTCCACCCCTTCCGCCAGCGCGCCCTTGGCACCTTTATTCAGCATACCGACCAGGGTGCCGATAATTTCGAGGTGGCTTAACTCCTCGGTTGCGATATCCATCAGCATATCCTTACGGCCCGGATCGTCATCGCTCAACCCTTGCGTAAAGTACCGGCAGGCGGCAGCCAGTTCACCCTGCGGCCCGCCAAATTGTTCCAGTAAAAGGTTGGCAAGGCCGGGATTCGGTTCGGCGACGCGAACCGTGTATTGCAGCTGTTTGACGTGTCGAAACATGCTCACTCTCCTGTGGGTTATTTTTTCGCTTCGACACCCGACGCGTCTGAACGCAGCAGGAACTGTTCCGTCGTTTGCGGGATATGACGAATCAGCCAGTCGGCCATTTCGCGCTCTTCGGCGAGGATCGTCTCAATAGCGGGTATTGAAGCGGTATCGCCCGCTTTTTTCGCCGCCGCTAGCAGGGAGGTATAGCAGGCGATTTCAAACTGTTCGAAAACATAGCCGCTGATCGAGCCCTTCACGATTTCGTCGGAAGGGAACATGCCGCCGATGGATTGTCCCAGCGCCGCCATTTTGCTCATCGAGTCTTTTAAGACCGAACGAGAAATATCATTACGGTCGAGGATTTCCTCCAGCAATGTGATTTGCCGTTTTGTCTCATTAATATGTTGCTCAATTCTGGCGCGAACATCAGGATAATTATCGATACGGCTGGCCATGGATTCCAGCATTGATTCGGCTTGCTTTTCCATTGCATGGGCATCGCGTAGCCAGTCATGGTAGTGTTCTACGTGATTCATCATTGTATCCTCATTAGGGGTTCGCTTATTTGTTCTCACTTTCAGCAGCCTGATCGGCACGTGCGGCACTATAGCCAGATAAATGGCCGACAATATTGGCATAAATACTGATGATAATGACCCATAGCACGCTGTTCTTCCACCATATTACGGAAGGGATAGCGAGAATGAACCATATTATTGCTGCCGCTAAATGGCACCGTTTAATTGTCCTGGGACTGATGCTCATTTTATTTAACCTGTGTTATAGCGTCATTTTTGCGCTTTTTGGTTAATATTGCCTACGGCCAGATCGGTGAGTTTCAGGTCGGTCTCTTTTTCTTCTTCCAGGGTTTCGGCAAGAAGCTTAACGGCTTTTTTATAGCCCAGTTGTTCTGCTAATGTGGCAAGGGTACCGTAGCTGGCTATTTCGTAATGCTCGACTTTTTGCGCAGCGGCAATTAAGGCAGCATCACGCACTTCATTTTTTTCGGTGCTTTCGATCACTTCGTTGGCTTCTTCAATTAAGCCTTCCATCGCCACGCACTTCATGCGTTTAATCTTAATTCCTTCTTCCTGTTCGACAATCTGGTCGATACGTTCGATCTGACCCTGCGTCTCCTCCAGGTGCGCGGTAAAGGCTGCGCTCAGCTTCTCGCTGGATGCGGCGCGGGCAAGCTTGCTAAGCGCGCGAGTCAGCTGTTTTTCCGCACTGTAGGTGTCCGAGAGAAGATGAATAAATACATCCTCAACACTTTTCATATTCATAATAATTACGCTCCGGTAAAATAAAGAATGGGTACTGCGAGCTTTTCAGCCCGCAGCATGCTCTCTGGTTTTATTAAAAGAGTACTAAATAAGATCAGGAGTTATCAGATTTACGGCCTCCGCCGTGACTGTTCTGTCCCCCTTTCTTACCCGCTTCAGATGCGCGTTGCGGATCGTTTTTAAAATTACCACCGCTATGCTGGCCACCTTTACGTCCAGCTTCTGATGCTTTTTCACGGTCTTCAGCGAAATTACCGGAACCACCACGATGCTCTGCCATATTAAACCTCATAGTCATATATTGGTTATGTCAGTACGATACGAAAATATTTCCGTATCACTCGTCGTTCGAGTAATAACTCTAGTCGCTGTGCGGCATCCGTCAAATGCATTTGGCTATTTGCGGTTGCGTTATTTTTAAATATTTGTAAATTTGCGCTTCGCTTGAGCTGGAAATATGGATAGACAGGAAGGACTTGTAAACAACTGTTCAGATTATTCCTAACTTTGAGCTAAAAATTCGAAAGCTGAGGATAAAAATAATGACGCGTTAAAATTGGTTAATTTGCCGTCAGAGGAAAATAAAAAAATACTCCTTTATAGCTAGAAAGCGAAACCCTAAATAATTATAAGGAAAATCCTGGATAAAAAGCGTCGGGCACGAAAGGGCGGTTTCGTTGAGGCTTGTTAAGAGGCCAGTCGCACACGGTTTGACCACTGTCGTCTTAAGATCACAAATCAGAAATCTTTCCCCCCGGAAGGAACGGGTTTCTCTACACTCCAGGTAATATTCACTGGAGGCATGACATCATGGCGAACACCATCACGGCTGATGACATTCGGGAACACTTTTCGCAGGCTATGTCGGCGATGTACCAGCAGGAAGTTCCGCAGTACGGCACCTTGCTTGAACTGGTAGCGGACGTAAACCTGGCGGTGCTGGAAAATAACCCACTATTACATGAACAACTGGCAAACGCCGATGAGCTTGCGCGCCTGAACGTGGAGCGTCACGGAGCAATTCGCGTTGGCAGTGCGCAAGAACTTTCAACCCTGCGCCGTATGTTTGCCATTATGGGCATGTACCCGGTCAGCTATTACGATCTCTCCCAGGCGGGGGTGCCGGTTCACTCAACGGCGTTTCGCCCGATCGATGATGCGGCGCTGTGCCGTAATCCGTTCCGCATCTTTACTTCGCTGCTGCGCCTTGAGCTGATTGAAAACGTCGCGCTGCGCGAACGTGCGGCGGAAATCCTCTCTCACCGGAACATCTTCACCCCGCGCTGTCTGGCGCTTCTCGATCTGTATGAATCGGAAGGGCACTTTACTGACGAGCAGGCGCACGAGTTTGTGCAGGAAGCGCTGGAAACCTTCCGCTGGCACCGTCACGCGACGGTCGATCAGGAAACCTATCTTGCGCTCCACAACGAGCACCGGCTGATTGCCGATGGGGTCTGCTTCCCCGGCTGCCACATTAACCACCTTACGCCGCGCACGCTGGATATTGATCGGGTGCAGGAGCTGATGCCGAAGTACGGTATCGAGCCGAAAATTCTGATAGAAGGCCCGCCGCGTCGCGAGGTGCCCGTCCTGCTGCGTCAAACCAGCTTCAAGGCGCTGGAAGAGCCGGTGCTGTTTGCCGGGGAACATAAGGGCACCCACACCGCGCGCTTCGGTGAGATTGAACAGCGCGGCGTGGCGCTGACCCCGAAAGGCCGGGAGCTGTACGATAGCCTGCTTGCCCAGGCCGGTACCGGTAAAGATAACCTGACCCATCAGCTGCATCTGCGGGAGATCTTTAGCGCCTTCCCGGACAGCGAACTGTTAATGCGCCGTCAGGAGCTGGCGTATTTCCGCTACCGTCTGACGCCTGCGGGTGAAGCGCATCGCCATGCGTTCCGGCCGGGAGACGATCCGCAACCGCTGATCGAGCGCGGATGGGTGGTTGCCCAGCCGATCACCTACGAAGATTTCCTCCCGGTTAGCGCCGCGGGGATTTTCCAGTCCAATCTCGGGAATGAAACCCAGGCCCGCAGCCACGGTAACGCCAGCCGCGATGCGTTTGAAGACGCGCTGGGCTGCCCGGTGTATGACGAGTTTACCCTTTACCAGGAGGCTGAAACGCGCAGCAAACAGCGTTGCGGTTTGCTCTGAAATCGTTACTCTGCTGGGGTGTGATGGAAAAAATAAGGTCGTTATGCAAAATCCTTCCGCCCCTGTGGTTGAAACGCGCCAGGGCGCACTCTCTGGTTTAACCGATGAAAATGTCCACGTCTGGTGCGGTATTCCTTATGCTGCACCGCCCGTGGGCGAGTGGCGCTGGCGCTCCCCGCGGCCCCCTGAGCCGTGGGATGGCGTTCGCGAGGCCACCGCCTTTTCGGCCTCAAGCTGGCAAAGCAGCGAATATTGTCAGGAGCTGGGCGGGGGCGATCCCGGTCAGTTCTCGGAAGACTGTCTTTATCTGAACGTCTGGTCCCCCAAAGAGCGCGCCGGGGCGCTTCCGGTTATGGTCTGGCTGCACGGTGGTGGCTTTACCATTGGCGCGGGGGGGTTACCGCCCTATAGCGGTAAAGCGCTGGCTACGCGAGGCGTTGTTGTCGTGACAATCAACTACCGTCTCGGCCATCTCGGCTTTTTCGCCCATCCCGTGCTGGAGGGCGAGGAAGATCGCGTGGTGCATAATTTTGCATTGCTGGATCAGATCGCCGCGCTCGAATGGGTTAGGGACAAT
The DNA here is from genome assembly GCF_977039595.1 of Enterobacter sp. NCBI lineage: Bacteria > Pseudomonadati > Pseudomonadota > Gammaproteobacteria > Enterobacterales > Enterobacteriaceae > Enterobacter > Enterobacter sp. The sequence goes on along the minus strand of NZ_CDRQYH010000044.1, from coordinate 17,772 downwards.
ATCACCGCATTTGGTGGCGACCCCGCTAACGTGACCCTGTTTGGCGAATCCGCCGGTGCGCGCAGCGTGCTTTCTCTGCTGGCATCGCCCCTGGCGGCTGGTTTGTTCCACAAGGCGATTGTGCAAAGCGGGTACACCTTGCCGGACACGCCGCGCGAGCAGGCGCTGCAAAAAGGGGAGGCGCTGGCCGCCCATTTTGGCCTGGAGAAGGCGACTGCTGAGCAGCTGCGCGCCATTCCTCCCGAGGCGTTCTGGCCGTTAACCGCGCCGCTGAACGTCGCACCGGCGCCCATCGTAGGGGACTGCGTTCTGCCCGAAGCGATGCTGGACGTCTTTTTCGCTGCCCGCCAGCATCCCGTACCGGTGATGATTGGGTCGAACAGCGATGAGGCCAGCGTAATGGCGGTGTTTGGCATCGATCTCGCCGGGCAAATCCAGAAGCTCCGCCGGGAGCGGCGCTTCGGACTGGGGCTGATTAAGCTGCTCTATCCTGGCGTCAAAGGCGATGAAGAGCTGGGCAGGCAGGTGTGCCGCGACATGGCGTTCACCACGATGGGCTTCGTCGTGATGCAGGCTCAGCAGCGCGTCGGCGGATTGTGCTGGCGTTACTGGTTTGACTATGTCGCGGAAGCGGAACATGCCACCTATATCAACGGTGCCTGGCACGGCAACGAGGTTCCCTATGTCTTTGATACGTTAGGTCAGCTAGAGCCTTCACGTCAGTACGTAAACGAACGGGATCTGCAGTTTGCTGCCCACGTGGCCGATTACTGGGTGAGCTTTGCGCGTGACGCTGGTCCTCGCGAGATCCTGCCCGGGCCGACGCACTGGCCCGCATGCCGAAAAGGGCGGGACGTTTTGTTACGCATTGGTGTGAATAAACATGCAGGTTTTCGGCTTGAAAACCGCTTTATGCGCGCCCGCATGAGCCTCTTCAAACGGGTAATGAAGCACCACGTCAGCCTCGATTAAGCAAACAGGCGCGAAACGCCGCCAGTCCGTTTTCCTCGCCTGGCGTTTCGCGCAGCACCAGCCGGTAGCTGGCGCCGGTTTTTATGCTGGTTTCATAAGGCCGCATCAGTCTTCCCGCGCGGACATCTTCGGCCACCAGCGTTTCGTCGGCAATGGCAACGCCCAGCCCCTGAATGGCGGCCGTGATGGCGAGATCCATCGTGTCGAAGTGTTGATTTTTGTGCATAGCAAAGCCCGGACCTTCCTGTTTCGTCAGCCACAGCGACCAGTCTGTCTTATCTCTTGTGGGGTGCAGGAACGTCAGCGATCCCAGCATTGCGCCCGACCGCACCGGGCTTATCACCGGGGTGAGCGCCTCTTCGAACAGCAGGTCGCCTGCGCTCATGTGCGTCCCGAACACGATGGCCGCGTCGTAAGATTCGGTTTTGAAATTGACGTTGTGATCGGTAGTGGTGGTCAGGGCGATCTGCAGATCCGGCTGCTCACGCTCCACCTCCAGCAGGCGCGGCACCAGCCAGCGCATGGCGCAGGTGGGCGCCTTGAGCCGGATCACGGTCTGCTGGCTGCGGGCCTGGTCGGCCACGGTCAGCAATTGTTCAAAAGCAGACTGCAGCTCCGGAAGCAGGGCGCTGCCCTGCGAAGAGAGGCGCAGGCCGCGCGCGTGGCGTTCAAAAAGCGGAAAGCCAAACCACGCCTCGAGGGACGCGATCTTGCGGCTCACGGCCCCCTGCGTCAGGCAAAGTTCTGCGGCAGCATGGGTCAGATTCAGGTGACGCGCGGTGACTAAAAATGCGTCGATGGCATTGAGCGGGAGCGAACGGCGCGACATGGAAAACCCTCAGCTATGCATTTTTCTCATGGCTATTATGACAACAATTCGATTGTCCCGACAACAGAGATGTTGTTTGAATAGTTATGCAATGTCCATGAGAAGGGAAAGAGGATGACTTTACGAACGCCAGTGCAGACGCGCTCCAAACTGCCCGATGTGGGCACCACCATTTTTACCGTTATCGGCCAGCTCTCGGCGCAGCATAACGCGATTAACCTTTCTCAGGGCGCACCGAATTTTTCCTGCGACCCGAAGCTGATTGCGGGCGTCACCCGCGCAATGGAGTCGGGGCATAACCAGTATGCGGCGATGACCGGCCTGCAGCCGCTTAAAGAGCGCATTGCCGATAAAATTGCCACGCTTTACGGCACGCGCTATGACCCGGCCGGCGAGGTCCTGGTGACCGCTAGCGCCAGCGAAGGTCTCTATTCGGCGATTAGCGGGCTGGTGCACCCGGGTGATGAGGTGATTTACTTTGAGCCCTCTTTTGACAGCTACGCGCCGATTGTCCGTCTGCAGGGGGCAACCCCAATTGCCATCAAGCTGACCGTGCCGGATTTTGCCGTCAACTGGGATGAGGTCCGGGCTGCCATCTCCCCGAGCACGCGCATGATTATCATCAATACGCCGCACAACCCGAGCGGTCAGGTCTTCTCCGCCGACGATCTGCAGCAGCTGGCGGCGCTGACCCGCAATACTGACATCATTATTTTGTCTGACGAAGTGTACGAACACGTGGTGTTTGACGGTGAGCCGCACCACGGGATGGCCACGCACCCGCAGCTGGCGGAGCGTAGCGTGATTATTTCTTCTTTCGGAAAAACCTATCACGTCACCGGCTGGCGCGTGGGTTACTGTGTTGCACCGGCGGTGCTGATGGACGAGATTTGTAAAGTCCATCAATTTTTAATGTTCTCTGCCGATACGCCAATGCAGCACGCGTTTGCTGAACATATGGTCGACCCGCAAACCTGGCTGTCGCTGTCGGCGTTTTACCAGCGCAAGCGCGATCTGCTGCAGAGTCTGCTGGCCGATTCGCCGTTCACGCTGCTTCCCAGCGCCGGATCGTTCTTCATGCTGGCGGACTACAGCCAGTTCAGCGACGAGCGCGACAGCGATCTGGTGAAGCGGCTGATCGTCGAGTACGGTGTTGCCACTATTCCGCTGTCGGCGTTTTATGCGGACGGTACGGATAATAAATTGATTCGTCTCTCTTTTGCGAAAGATGAGGCAACGTTACGGGCAGGTGCCCATGCCCTGTGTCGGGTTAAACCACGCTGAGATAGGCTCTGAGGAGTATGAGATGAAATTACGCGCGTTAGTTGTCGGCATGGGATTGCTGTGTACCTTTTCCTCCTTCGCGGCGTCCGAGCTGCGTTACGGTCTGGAAGCAGAGTATCCGCCGTTTGAAAGCCGCAATGCGGCAGGCGAACTGGAAGGGTTTGACGTTGAGCTGGGGAACGCCATCTGCAAAGCGGCAGCGCTGAAGTGCAGCTGGGTGGAAACCTCGTTTGATGCGCTGATCCCGGGCCTGGTGGCGAAGAAATTCGACGCCATCAACTCGGCGATGAATATCACCGAGCAGCGCCGCAAGAGCATTGATTTTACCCAGCCTATCTACCGTATTCCGTCGCAGCTGGTGGGCAAGGCCGGTACGGCGGTCGAGGCGACGCCTGAAGGGCTAAAGGGGAAAACCATCGGCGTGCTGCAGGGCTCCATTCAGGAAACCTATGCCAAAGAGCACTGGGAAAAGCAGGGTGTCACCGTGGTGTCTTATAAAGATCAGAATATGGCCTGGGGCGATCTGCTGAATGGCCGTATCGACGCCTCGCTGGTCATGTCCGCGGCCGGGCAGGCAGGTTTCCTCAGCAAGCCGCAGGGGAAAGGGTTTGGCTTCATCGGCAAGCCGGTGTCTGACGACACTATCCTCGGCAGTGGGATCGGCTTTGGGTTGCGTAAAGGTGACGAGGCCACCAAAAAGCAGCTTGATGCCGCAATTGATAAGGTACGTGCCGACGGCACGATCGCCAAACTCGCTGATAAGTACTTCCCGGGTATCGATGTCAGCGTAAAATAACCGCCTCATTGGCCCCGTCAGCTGATGTCCTGACGGGGCATTTTTATACACATTTTCCAGGCTTTCTTTACACCACTTTCGGGCCGTTCTGGTCGACAGAAAATATTTCTCACTTTGTTCATATAATCACCGGCCAACAATTGGATTCTTAACCATTTTTGTTTAGGCTGTGCGTTCTTTCTTGCCGTCATTTCGCCGAGCGCGGAACACATTCACACGACCATAAGGACGTTTTTCCAGGCATGAATCGCAGACGTTTTCTAAAAGGCTCGCTGGCAGTGGCAGCCCTGAGCGGCACATCCGGCCTTGCTTCCCTGTTTTCCAAAGCGGCATACGCTGCCGACTCTGACATTGCTGACGGCCAGAGCCGTCGTTTTGACTTCTCCGTACTGCAATCCATGGCGCATGACCTGGCGAAAACCCCGTGGGGTGGCGCGCCGCGTCCGCTGCCGGAGACGCTGGCAACCATGACGCCGCAGGCGTACAACGCCATTCGCTACGACGAAAAGCAGTCTCTGTGGAACAACATTGAAGGGCGTCAGCTGGACGTGCAGTTCTTCCATATGGGAATGGGATTCCGCCGCCGCGTGCGGATGTTCTCGCTGGACCAGTCGACCTCTATGGCGCGCGAGATCCACTTCCGTCCTGAGCTGTTCAGCTACGGTGAAACGGGCGTGGATACCAAACAGCTGGAAGGGCAAAGCGATCTCGGCTTTGCGGGCTTCCGCGCGTTTAAGGCGCCGGAGCTGGCGCGTCGCGATATCGTCTCTTTCCTGGGGGCCAGCTATTTCCGCGCGGTGGACGACACCTACCAGTACGGCCTTTCCGCCCGCGGTCTGGCGGTAGACACCTTTACCGACACGCCGGAAGAGTTTCCGGACTTTACCGCCTTCTGGTTTGAAACCGTCAAGCCCGGCGACACCACCTTTACCGTCTATACGCTGCTGGATAGCCCGAGCATCACCGGCGCCTATAAGTTCGTGATCCACTGCGAGAAGAGCCAGGTGATCATGGAGGTGGAAAACCACCTCTATGCGCGTAAGGACATCAAGCAGCTCGGCATCGCGCCGATGACCAGCATGTTCAGCTGTGGCAATAACGAACGCCGCATGTGCGACACCATTCACCCGCAAATTCACGACTCCGACCGCCTGGCGATGTGGCGCGGCAACGGGGAGTGGATTTGTCGTCCGCTGAACAACCCGCAGAAGCTGCAGTTCAATGCCTATATGGATAAAAACCCGAAAGGGTTCGGGCTGCTGCAGCTCGATCGCGATTTCTCGCACTATCAGGACGTGATGGGGTGGTACAACAAGCGCCCAAGCCTGTGGGTGGAACCGCGTAACGACTGGGGTAAAGGCGCGGTTGGCCTGATGGAGATCCCGACCACCGGTGAAACGCTGGATAACGTGGTCTGCTTCTGGCAGCCGGAAAAAGCGGTAAAAGCGGGCGACGAGCTGGACTTCAAATATCGTCTCTACTGGAGCGCGATGCCGCCGGTGCGCTCCCCGCTGGCGAACGTTTATGCGACCCGCACCGGCATGGGCGGCTTCCCGGAAGGCTGGGCGCCGGGCGAAAATTACCCGAAAGTGTGGGCCCGTCGCTTTGCGATAGATTTTGTCGGCGGCGATCTGAAGGCCGCTGCGCCAAAAGGCATCGAGCCGGTGATTACGCTCTCCAGCGGTGAAGCGAAGCAGGTGGAAATCCTCTACGTTGAGCCGTTTGACGGCTATCGCATTCTGTTTGACTGGTACCCGACGTCGGATTCGACGGAGCCGGTGGATATGCGTCTGTTCCTGCGCTGCCAGGGCGACGCCATCAGTGAAACCTGGCTGTACCAGTATTTCCCACCGGCGCCGGATAAACGTAACTACGTTGACGACAGGGTAATGCGTTAACGATCGATTCCCTCTCCCTCCGGGAGAGGGTTAGGGTGAGGGGCAATGACCGCAGTAAAATCCGAAATTATCCCGGTATCTAACGCTCTCGAGCTTCGCGCCGTCGAAGAGCGCTATACCGCCGATCTGCACAACCTCGTCGTCAAAAACAGAATCTTTCTGCAAACCGCCTTTGACTGGGCGCAGCACGTAGGTAGCGAAGAGGATACCCGCCGCAACGTGCAGAGTAACCAGATGCTGCACCAGCGCGGCTACGCCAAAATGTTTTTGATCTTCAAGGATGATGCGCTGGTTGGCGTCCTGTCGTTCAACACGATTGAACCGACCAACAAGGCCGGGTACATCGGCTACTGGCTGGATGAAGCCCACCAGGGGCAGGGTATCCTCTCCCGGTCACTGCAGGCGTTTATGCGCTACTACGCTGAGCGCGGTGAAATCCGTCGTTTTGTGATCAAGTGTCGGGTGGCGAATCAACACAGCAACAGCGTTGCCGTGCGCAACGGTTTTACGCTGGAAGGGTGCCTGCGGGAAGCGGAATACCTGAATGACCGCTTTGACGACGTGAATATCTACGGCAGGATTTATACCCTATAACGCACCCAGCAGCGGCGTGCGGGTGATGCGCTGGTCGCCGTTTATCACTTTTTCGCCGCGCAGGTGAATGCTCTCGCCGGCAAATGCTTCAATAACCGCATCGCCGGTAATTTCAACCCGATGTTCGATCAGCACATCCCCGCTGATGCGCGCGCGCCCCTGAATCACGACTTTATCATCCAGCATGATCGGCCCGCCGCGCAGCCAGGCCTGACCGCCAATCAGGACGTGATGCTTGATGACGCAGTTTCCCTCGACCACGGCATTCTCCGCAATCTGCGAGCTGTAGCGCACCGTTGGGATGGCATCTTCATCAAAGCCGGCAATCACGCGGGCGTTACCATAGACTTTTGCGCAGTCGCACACCCACACGTTGTTGAGTTCGTTTCCCTCGAGGATCGCGTTGTCGAAGACTTCGGCCCGGTGTTCAACAAAGGCAAAATTAACCATCGCCTCGCCGTAGATTTGCGCCTGGTGCACAATCCTCGACTGGCTCACCGTTGCCTTATCGTAGATTTGCAGGATCTGTTCATGGTCCGGCGTCAGCCCTTTGGCAGCAATGACCACGCTGTGGTGCAGCACGCGCGCTTCGCCGTAGATATGACACTCGCCCCGCACGCAGGATTGCTGAATGGTGACGTTGTCACTTATTCGCGCTCCGTGGCTGACCTCTGCGCCGTCCAGCCAGCAGCTGTCACCGATACGGGCATCATGGCTCACGACGCACGGCAGGGTAAGACGCGCGTTGCCGGACACGGTCGCTCCGGCGAACACCACGCTGTTTTCATCGTAGATCCAGCAGTGGCCGTCCTGCGCGAGGGCGCGCTCATCGTCAATCCAGCCGCCTCTCGTCCCGACAGTCACGTCGTTAAAGTCCGCCGTGGCGATAATCTGCCGCAGCGTAGTGGCGTGGGTAGTTTCGCCATTTTTCCATTGCCAGAGGCGGGTCTCGTCGCTGAGGCGATATTTGTTCATCTTCATGTCTCTGATAAGCGTCTTCACTAAACGTAGCAAAGTTTTCGCATTTCGAGCGGCTGGCAACCAGACGGTAAACGCCTTAAAATAGCATCCAGGATGCACTTTCACTTTATGAGAACGCAGGAAAACAATGACTGTCGATGAGAATTACTTCACAGAGAAATACGGCTTAACCCGTACCCATTCAGAAGTGCTGTACAGCGCGGAGATTGTGAAACCCGGTAAAACGCTGGATCTGGGCTGCGGCAACGGCCGTAACAGCCTCTATCTTGCAGCTAACGGCCACGATGTCACCGCGTGGGACAAGAACCCGATGAGCATCGATAATATCGAGCGCATTAAGGCGGAAGAAGGGATCGATAACCTCCACACGGCGATTAAAGATCTCAACAACCTGAGTTTTGACGGCGAGTACGATTTCATTCTTTCCACCGTGGTGCTGATGTTCCTGGAGTCAAAAACCATCCCGGGTCTTATCGCTAATATGCAGCGCTGCACCAGGCCTGGCGGCTACAACCTGATTGTTGCCGCGATGGACACGGTGGATTACCCGTGCACCGTCGGCTTCCCGTTTGCGTTCAAGAGCGGTGAGCTGAGCAACTACTATGAAGGCTGGGAGTTGCTCAAATACAACGAAGACGTTGGCGAACTGCACCGCACCGATGAAAACGGTAACCGCATCAAGCTGCGCTTTGCCACGATGCTGGCGCGCAAGCCCGCTTAACGGGCGGCCAGCAGGCAGATCTGCAGGGCCGTGTTGTAAGACGCTTCGAACGACGACAGCGGCAGGAATTCAAACTTCGAGTGGAAGTTATGCGCCCCGGTGAAGAAGTTCGGCGTGAGTAGCCCTTTTGCCGAGAGCGCCGCGCCGTCGGTGCCGCCGCGCATCGGCGTCGGTTTCGGCGTGATGCCGAGCGATTCCATCGCCTCGAATATCAGATCGATAGCGCGCCGGTCTTCACCAATCGCATTGCTGATATTGCTGTAGGTATCTTCAATGCGATAGTCCACTCTGGCCGTCGGATATTGGGCGGCAATCAGTGCGGCCACGTCGGCAATCTGCTGCTTGCGCGCGGCAAAGCTGTCCTTGTCAAAGTCGCGGATATTGGCCTTAAGAACGGCCTCGTTCTGTCCGGCCTGAATGCCGTTAAACCAGATATAGCCTTCACGTCCCTCGGTGCACTCCGGCGTTTGCTGGCGGTCAAAATGGCTGATGTAATCAGTCGCCATCAGCAGGGGATTCACCAGCACGCCTTTGGCGGACATCGGGTGCGCCGTTATGCCGGTAAAGCGGATCTCCGCGGCGGCCGCATTAAAATTCTCGTAAACAATTTCACCCAGCTCGCAGCAGTCGATGGTCCAGGCAAAGTCGACGTCGAAGCGCTTAAGATCCAGCGCCTTGGCACCGTTCAGGCCGATTTCTTCGTCAGGCACAAACGCCACGACGATATCCCCATGCCGATGCTCCGCCGTGAGGTTTTCCAGCACCGTCATGACCACCGTGACCGCCGATTTATTATCGGCGCCCAATACGCTGGTTCCGTCGCTGAAAATAATCTCCTCGTTCGGATAAGCCAGAATTTCAGGGTGCTCGTTAACCCGCAGCCAGATGTCTTTCTCTTTATTCAGACAGAGATCTTCACCGGTAAACGTTAATATTTGTGGATGAATATCCGGTGAAAGTCCCACGTCGACGGTATCAATATGGGTAATAAAACCGATGCGCGGTGCACCGGGCACGTTGCCTTTTTTAACCGCCGTCACCGTGGCGAATTCATCTATCACAATGTCGTCTAACCCCAGCTGTGCCAGCTCCTGCGCCAGCTCGCGCGCCATGTCATGCTGGCCCGGCGTTGAGGGCAGGGTTTTGACTTTGGGATCGCTCTGGCTGGTGATCGCGAGATAGCGGAAAAAACGGTGCGTTAATTGTCTGGAAAGCGGCGAGCCCATAGTGATTTATTCCTTATTTATTTTTCAGGTGTTTGCCACATCACTTTAATGTTATTTATGAAATGGCAAAAGAATTAATTAGCCGTCGAATTAAAAAGACAGGAATAAATGATGACAAGCAAACTCACAACTTTCACATTGGCGCTCGCGGCACTCACGGTCAGTTCCGCTGTCGCTGCGAAAACGCTGGTGTATTGCTCCGAAGGATCGCCGGAAAACTTTAACCCTCAGCTATACACCTCGGGAACCAGCGTCGACGCCAGCGCCGTGCCGGTTTATAACCGTCTGGTCGATTTCAAACCCGGCACCACGGAGCTGGTGCCGAGCCTGGCGGAGCGCTGGGAGGTGAGCGACGACGGCAAGGTCTACACCTTCTTTCTGCGTAAGGGCGTTAAGTTCCAGAGCAATAAATCCTTCACGCCAACCCGCGACTTCAACGCCGACGACGTGATCTTCTCGTTTATGCGGCAGAAAGACGTGAATCATCCCTACCACAATGTCTCTAACGGCAGCTACTCCAACTTTGAAAGTCTGGAGTTTGGCAGCCTGATAACGAGCATTGATAAAGTTGATGAGCACACCGTGCGCTTTACCCTGGCGCACCCGGAAGCGCCGTTTGTCGCCGATCTGGCATGGTATTTTGCCTCGATCCTGTCCGCGGAATATGCCGACGCGATGCTCAAAGCGGGCACGCCGGAGAAGGTGGATATGGAGCCCATCGGCACCGGGCCGTTTAAGCTGGCGCAGTATCAGAAAGATTCGCGGATCCTGTTTACGGCGTTTGCCGACTACTGGCAGGGAAAATCGAAGCTGGACAGGCTGGTGTTTAGCATCACCCCGGATGCCTCCGTGCGGTTTGCCAAAATTGAGAAGAACGAATGTCAGGTGATGCCGTTCCCGAACCCGGCGGATCTGCCGCGCATGAAGGCGAACAAAGACATCAACCTGATGAGCAAAGCCGGGCTGAATACCGGTTTTCTGGCTTTCAATACCCAAAAGCCGCCGCTGGATAACGTGAAGGTCCGTCAGGCGCTGGCGATGGCCATCAATAAACCAGCCATTATTGATGCGGTGTTCCACGGTACCGGCACCGCTGCGAAGAACCTGCTGCCGCCGGGCGTATGGAGCGCAGACAGCGAGCTTAAGGATTACGACTACGACCCTGAAAAAGCCAAAGCGCTGCTGAAAGAGGCCGGTTTTGCCAGCGGCGTTAGCATCGATTTATGGGCGATGCCGGTGCAGCGTCCCTATAACCCGAATGCGAAACGCATGGCGGAGATGATTCAGGCGGACTGGGCGAAAATAGGCGTGCAGACCAAAATCGTTACCTACGAATGGGGCGAGTATTTGAAACGCGTGAAGGGCGGAGAGCATCAGGCCGCGCTGATGGGCTGGACGACGGCAACGGGCGATCCGGACAACTTCTTCGGCCCGCTATTTACCTGCACCTCGGCAAACGGTGGGTCAAATTCGGCGAAATGGTGCTATAAGCCCTTTGATAAAATTATTGCGGAAGCAAAATCAACGACCGATCGCGATAAGCGCGTGGCGCTATATAAAGAGGCGCAGCAGATGATGCATGACCAGATGCCCGCGGTAATGATTGCGCATTCAACCATTTTCGAACCGGTGCGCAAGGAGGTGACGGGCTATGAAATTGACCCGTTTGGCAAACATCTGTTCTGGCAACTGGATATAAATCAGTAATTTTTCACTGCCCGGCACGCCTCCGGGCAGTCTTTTCGCAATTTGTGCTCTCCGCATCATTTTTTGTCACAACAAACCCGCCGGTCTTTTGCTATAACTTCAAATGCATACTTGCAGATAACATGGAAAACTATCATGCGTACTCAAACTTTTTTTAAAGTTGCAGTGCTTACTGGTCTGTTGACGTTAGCGGGCTGTTCTTCGAAAGTCGCAGCTCCCGAACAATATTCTGGCTTTTTAAAAGACTATTCAGGATTGCAGCAGACAACGTCTGCGACGGGTAAACCAACGCTGCGTTGGGTTGATCCTTCCTATAACGAAGCTAATTACGACAGTATTCTCTGGACACCGATTACGTATTATCCAACGCCAAAACCAACCACGCAAATTGGTCAAAAAACGCTTGATGAGCTGTTGAACTACACCAATACCAAAATGAAAACGGCAATTGGCACGCGTAAGCCGATTGTGACCACGCCGGGTAAACATAGCCTGATTTTCCGCGGTGCAATTACCGGGGTGAGTTCGCAGAAAGAAGGTCTGCAGTTCTATGAAGTGGTGCCGGTCGCGCTGGTGGTAGCAGGTACGCAGATGGCAACCGGGCATCGCACCATGGATACACATCTGTTCTTTGAAGGCGAACTGATCGATGCGGCCACCAACAAACCGGTCATGAAGGTGGTGCGTAAAGGCGAAGGTAAAGATCTGAACAACGAAAGTACGCCGATGACCTTTGCAACTCTGAAGCAGGTTGTTGATGACATGGCGACGGACGCCACCATGTTTGATGTGAAAAAGACCGCGAAATAAAATAAAAAGGCCTGCGTAATGCAGGCCTTTTTATTTACGCCATTCGTATGCGTCTGAACCAGGTTTCTGGTTTGGTAAACATCACCATATTTCCCCCCAGAATCAGCAATAACCCCACTATACCGTTGATATGCCAGACGTAGCCTTCATACACCGTAGAGATGGACAGCGCCACCAGCGGGAAGAGCAGCGTACTGTAGGCCGCTTTGCCCGGGCCAATGCGTCCCACCAGCGTGAAGTAGGCGCCAAAGGCAATCACCGAACCAAATACAGCCAGATAGAGCAGCGCGCCAATGTAGCTGATGGTCCACTCTGGCGCGAAGCTATCGCCTCTGAACAGCGCAATGCAGCCCATCACCAGCGTGCCATAGAGCATCGCCCAGGCGTTGGTGGTCATGGTTTCCAGGCCTCTGCGCTGATGGCGCATGCTGATCATATTGCCCAGCGAGAAGCCGTAGGTGCCGAGCGCGGAGAGGCCAATCCCGGTCAGGAGCGATGCGCTCCAGCCGCTGGCCAGCAGATCGTCCCAGAAGAGGGTGACGATCCCGATCAGGCCCAGCGCCGCCGCCGTCCAGAAGCGCGACGGCGGACGCTGCCCGAAGAAAATAAAGCTGTTGATGGCGTTATAGAGCACGGCCATGGAGAAGATCACCGACTCCAGCCCGGTATTAATGTGCGAGGCTGCGGCGTAAAAACACCAGAAGTTAAAGCAGAAAACGCAGCATCCCTGGAGCATACAAAAGAGGTGATCCCGCAGAGCCAGCTTGCGCAGGCGGCGCAGGGCGATTAACACCGCCATCATCGTGAGGCTGGCGACGGCGAAACGCCAGAAAATCGAGACGGGCGCCGCTACGGGACCCTGCTGCAGGAAAATCGCAATCCAGGTGGTTCCCCAGATGACCACCACCAGTCCGTATAATATAGCGTTCATACTTTTTCTCTTCTCAAATCACGGAAGCCCGCAGTATGGCGCTGAAATTCGCGACGGGCTTTCACCGGATTGCGGGTGACTTGCAAAATCTTGCGCTTTTTTCTTCCGGCGGGACTGGCAACGGGGGGCAACTCTTCTTAGACTGATATTCCCATCAATTATGCGCTAACGGTTATGTCTCACGCTTACGATACCTTTGAAACGCTTTGCCAACAGAATGCAGTTCTGCGGGAAACCGTCTCGCTGAATTCGGGTATTCAGCTGGCAGCATGGTACAACAAGCACGATACGATAACGGTAAAAAGTAACCATCATACCCTCAGCCTGTACGTGGCGGACGGTTACGAAAGCTATCAAAAAACGCCGGGCGGCTGGAAGAACGGCGGGGGACCGGACCGTTTCTGTCTGATGCCCAAAGAGAGCGAATCGACGTGGGATATCCGCGATGACCTGTCGTTTGTGCATCTCTACTGCACCGACGAACACCTGCGCGACGTGGGGGAAAAGATTTGGGACAAGCGTCCGCTTTCGCTGACCCTTGACGAGCGCATTTTTGGTAGCGATCCGAAGATCACCGCGCTGTATCGGCAGTTTTTGCTCGGCTGCGACTGGCAGCAGCACGCCAACCAGCTCACCCTGAGCACGGCCTCTACGCTGCTGCTGACCCATCTGCTGCAAAACTACTCTAACGTGCAGTGGAAGCTGCCGGTCGTCACCGGAGGGCTATCGCCATTCGTGCTGCGCAACGTGCTGGCCTTTATTGAAGAGAACCTGGGCCAGCCCTTGACGCTGGCCGAGCTGGCGGCGCAGGCCGCGCTCAGCGAATACCACTTTGCCCGCATGTTCCGCCAGTCGACGGGGCTGGCGCCGCATCAGTACGTGATGCAGAGGCGAATGGATAAAGCTAAGGCCCTCGTCCAGCATACGACGACGCCGCTGACGGACATCGCGCTTGCCTGCGGGTTCAACTCCGCCAGCCACTTCAGCAACCGCTTTCGCAGCGCGACGGGCATGACGCCTTCGCAGCTACGTGCGGCGAGTGCGTGAAAACAGGGCGTAGCACATCCCGCCCAGCACCAGCCCCCAGAATGCCGAACCGATGCCCAGGATTGTCACGCCGCTTGCGGTCATCAGAAACGTGACGATAGCCGCGTCGCGCTCCGCTTCGTTACTCAGCGCCTGATATAAACTCCCGCTGATGGTGCCCAGCAGCGCCAGACCGGCCAGCGTCTGGATCCAGCTGAGCGGCAGTGCGGCCATCAGCCCGGTAATGGAGCCCCCGAAAATTCCCGCCAGCAGGTAAAATCCTCCCGCTGCGATGGCCGCCAGCCAGCGTTTACCCGCATCCGGGTGTGCATCCGGGCTTTGACAAATGGCGGCGGTTATAGCCGCAATGCAGATGGAAAAGACGCCAAACGGAGAAAACAGCAGCGCCAGCCCTCCCGTGACGATGATGAGCGGTGAGACCGCCAGCGGGTAACCGGAGGCTTTCATCGTGGCGAACCCCGGCGCGTTTTGCGAAGCCATGGTCACGAGGAAGAAGGGCAAGCCAATACTCACCAGGCTGGTGAAGGTGAAGGCGGGTGCAATAAATTCGGGCATTACCAGAGAAAGGGTGAGTTTATCCGTGACAACGTCACCTGCCGCCCATGCCACAATCCCGCCCACCAGCAGCGTGACCACGATGGCATAGCGCGGCGACAGCGCTTTTGCGATTAGCCAAGCCGCAATCATGCTGCCGCACAGCAGAAAGTGCCCCTCAAGATGCGCAAACGCGTGGAGGCCAAACTGCAGCAATACCCCTGCCAGCATGGCGGCAGCAAGCGAATGAGGGATCAGCTTCATCAGACGGGCGAAAAGCCCGGTAATGCCGCAGAGCAAAATAAGCGCGTTAGCAAAGATGAACACGCCGATGGTTTCTGCCAGCGTGACGCCGTGCAGGCTGGTGGCGAGCAGCGCCGCGCCGGGCGTCGACCAGGCGGTCAGTACGGGCGCTTTGTACCACCAGGAAAGCGCCAGCGTGCTGACCCCCATCCCAATTCCCAGCGCGGTCATCCAGCCCGCAATCTGCTGTGCGCTGGCGCCTGCCGCGGCGGCGGCCTGCCAGATGATGGCGGCCGAGCTGGCGTAACCAACCAGAACGGCGACAAATCCAGCCAGTGCGACCGGAATAAAGTGAGAGGATGGGCGCATGAAAACTCCATTGTGCGTTATAACGTCCGGAGTAAGGTAGCACTGTGCGCTATAGCGTACAAGTGGTATGCTGATCGTCACCAGGAGGGAACATGGATATCACACTACACCTTGCAACAACGCTGAAAACGCTGCGCCAGGCGCGCGGCTGGAGTTTGTCGAAGCTCGCGGACGAGACCGGCGTGTCAAAAGCCATGCTCGGTCAAATCGAGCGCAATGAATCCAGCCCGACGGTGTCGACGCTGTGGAAAATTGCCACCGGGCTGAACGTGCCGTTTTCCGCGTTCATCACCCCAGAGGCGGACCGGCAGGCGGTATTTGATCCCCAGCAGCAGGCGATGGTCGTCAAGCCGCTCTTTCCGTGGGACGAGACGCTCGGGTTTGATTATTTCTCCATCACGCTGGCACCCGGCGCGCTGAGCGAATCCACGCCGCATGAGGCCGGGGTAATAGAACATGTCGTCGTAGTAAGCGGCGAGCTGGAGATGAAGCTTGGCGGCAAATGGCAGACGATTTCTGCCGATTCGGGCATCCGTTTCGCAGGCGATAAACCGCACGCCTACCGCAACAGCAGCGACCGGACGGTGCATTTTCACTCCCTGATTCATTATCCCCGCTGACGCTACGCAAAACTGTTTCGCTGACGCATACTTCTGACTACAATAGCCGCCATTTTGACCATAACGGATAACGACGAAGTATGCGCCTGCAATCCCATCATCTTGAACTTTTAAGCCCGGCCCGCGACGCCGCCATTGCCCGTGAAGCGATCCTTCATGGCGCAGATGCCGTCTACATTGGTGGCCCAGGCTTCGGTGCCCGCCATAACGCCAGCAACAGCCTGAGCGATATTGCTGAACTGGTGCCGTTCGCCCACCGTTTCGGGGCGAAAGTGTTCGTGACCCTGAACACCATTCTTCATGATGATGAGCTGGAGCCTGCGCAACGTCTGATTACCGATCTCTACCAGGCCGGGGTGGATGCCCTGATTGTTCAGGATATGGGCGTGCTGGAGCTGGATATTCCCCCCATTGAACTGCATGCCAGTACCCAGTGTGATATCCGCACGGTTGAGAAGGCGAAGTTTCTCTCTGACGTCGGCTTTTCGCAGATCGTTCTGGCGCGTGAGCTGAACCTAAATCAGATCCGCGATATTCACCAGGCGACAGACGCGACGATTGAATTCTTTATCCACGGTGCGCTGTGCGTCGCCTATTCAGGTCAGTGCAATATTTCCCACGCACAGACGGGCCGCAGCGCCAACCGCGGCGACTGTTCTCAGGCCTGCCGTCTGCCGTATACCCTGAAAGACGATCAGGGCCGCGTCGTGGCGTTCGAAAAACACCTGCTCTCCATGAAGGATAACGATCAGACGGCCAACCTGGGCGCGCTGATCGACGCGGGCGTGCGTTCCTTCAAGATTGAAGGGCGCTACAAAGATATGAGCTACGTGAAGAATATCACCGCGCACTATCGCCAGATGCTGGACGCCATCATTGAAGATCGCGGTGACCTGGCGCGCGCGTCGGCCGGACGCACCGAACATTTCTTTATTCCGTCGACGGACAAAACTTTCCACCGCGGCAGCACGGACTATTTTGTGAATGCCCGTAAAGGGGATATCGGCGCGTTCGACTCACCGAAGTTTATCGGTTTACCGGTGGGTGAAGTGCTGAAAGTGGCGAAGGATCACCTTGATGTTGAAGTGACGGAACCGCTGGCGAACGGCGATGGCCTCAACGTGATGATTAAGCGTGAGGTCGTGGGCTTCCGCGCCAATACGGTCGAGAAAACCGGCGAGAACCGCTACCGCGTCTGGCCGAATGAGATGCCGGCCGATCTCTACAAGGCGCGGCCAAACGCGGCGCTTAACCGTAACCTCGATCATAACTGGCAGCAGGCGCTGCTGAAAACCTCCAGCGAACGTCGTATCGCGGTGGACATTGAGCTGGGCGGTTGGGAAGAGCAGCTGATTCTGACCATGACCTGTGAAGACGGCATCAGCGTAACGCATACGCTCGATGGCCTGTTCGAGGTGGCAAACAACGCGGAAAAAGCGCTCAACAGCCTGAAGGATGGGGTGGCGAAGCTTGGCCAGACGATTTACTACGCCCGTAACGTTGAGGTCAGTCTGCCGGATGCCCTGTTCGTGCCGAACAGCCTGCTTAACCAGTTCCGTCGTGAAACGGCAGAGATGCTGGATGCCGCGCGCCTGGCGCAGTATCCGCGCGCTAGCCGTAAAGCGGAAGCCGTACCTGCACCCGTATACCCGGAGACACATTTATCCTTCCTGGCCAACGTCTATAACCATAAAGCGCGTGAATTCTATCATCGCCACGGCGTGCAGCTGATCGACGCGGCTTATGAAGCGCATGAAGAGAAGGGCGATGTGCCGGTGATGATCACCAAGCACTGCCTGCGCTTTGCGTTTAACCTTTGCCCTAAGCAGGCGAAAGGGAATATTAAGAGCTGGAAGGCAACCCCCATGCAGCTTGTAAACGGTGATGAAGTTCTTACTCTCAAGTTCGACTGCCGTCCTTGCGAAATGCATGTGATTGGCAAGATGAAAAACCACATCTTCAAAATGCCGCAGCCGGGCAGTATTGTGGCGTCCGTCAGTCCGGACGATCTGATGAAAACTCTGCCTAAACGCAAGGGCAGTTAATTACCGAACGTGCGTATTAGGTTTGCGCGATTTCTGCCACAGGTGGTGTTCGCGCAAACCGGTGATGCTGCCAACTTACTGATTTAGTGTATGATGGTGTTTTTGAGGTGCTCCAGTGGCTTCTGTTTCTATCAGCTGTCCCTCCTGTTCAGCTACTGACGGGGT